>CALDSL010000106.1 GCA_937920255.1 uncultured Anaerolineaceae bacterium
CCGAGCGCGCTTACGTGCAGAAAGTGAATGACCAGAACGCGCAGTACGGCCAGGGGCCGTTCAGCGCAGTGGAGGACCCCAACACCGGCAACATTGTGTTTGCCATGGGCCACGAAGGCGTGCTGCTGCGCGAGCCGTCGGGAGAATACCGCTGGGTGGGGATCGAGGAGTATGGCGATAGCGTCCTGCACGCCATGCCGCCCGGCGGGCAGTTCACCCTGCTGGGAGGTGAGCTCTTCCTGACGGTGGCTGCCATGCTGATGGCCTTTTCCACCCTGGCGCTGGCGGTTCACCAGCGCTGGTGGCGCATCCTCAAGGTGGTCATCGGCTGGCTGATCTGGTCCTTCTCGCTGTTCATCCTGCCGCCGGCCATCAGCAGCGGGCCATACACCCAGGCCATGTATGCCCTGGCGATCCTCGGCGCGCTGGTCTGGGGTGTACTGTGCGTAATCGAAGACGTGATCGGTTTTGCCCGCGCGCGGCGCTGGCCGCCCAAGAGCGTGTACCTGTATGCCGCCGGGGTGGGAGTGGCGTATCTTGCGCCCCTGCTGCTGTGGGCGTTCGAGTTGCTGCCCCATTACCAGACCGCGGTGCTGATCGCATTTGCCTTGGCGGCGCTCGTTTGCGGAATCGGCTTATTGCAAACCCGCCAGGCGAGCGCTACGGCTGCACTTCCGGGTTAGACAGCACAGACTCCAGCGGTTGGCGGTCGTGGACATACTGCCAGAATGCAAGCTGCGCCGTGGAGGCAAGCTGCCGGCGCGATTGCATAATGGTCACATCCTGGGTCACTTCCAGGCCGGTCACGCGCACCTGAGCCACTCTACCCACCAGTAAACGCTCGTAAATCATATTGGATACGAACCCCACCCCCACGCCTTCCAAAATGGCGTAGGCAATGGCCTCGGAATTACCCAGGGTGAGCACGCGCTTCAAGCTCTCGATGTTGATATCAATTTCCGCCAGACCTGCCCGCACTGAGTTATAGTTGCCGGATGTTTCCTCGCGCATGATAAATCGCTCGTCCATCAGTTCATCCGGGCTGATTTCACCGCGCAGTGCCCAGGGGTGATCCAGCGGGACGGTAAGCTCGATGCGGTCGGTCAGCAATTTTTGGAAGTCAATATCCGGGCTGTATTCCAGCACGCTGGCGACCGCCAGATTCACATACCCGCTCATCAGCTCTTGCAGGGCATGCACTCTGCTCATCACTTTGATGGTGCCGGTCACACGCGGGTGCAGGTTGAGAAACGCGCCCATTAATGGCGCGAGGATGTATTTCCCCGGCGTGGTGGTACAGGCCAGGATCAACTCACCTCGTACCTCGCCCTGCAGCGACTGCATAATCTCATCAGTCCGAATGGACATGTTGACCATTTCGATCGCCAAAGGCAGGAGCGCTTTTCCAGCCTCGGTCAGCTTAAGTTGGTTTTTCCTTCGCGAAAATAAAGCCGCGTGAAAATGATCTTCCAGGCGCTGGATATGCTGTGTGACGCTGGGCTGGCTCATATGCAGTTTTTTGGCAGCCTGCGAAAAGTTCAGTGTCTGGGCAGCCACCATAAACACCTGTAGCTGGTGAACATCAAGCATGGTTATCCCTCAATATTCATAAAACAAAGAAGATTAACCTGATTCTATAAGTTTTTCTTATACCTCGCAATAGGAGAAAGCTATCATTCATTGTAATAAATGTCACTATTCGAGGATCTTCAAGATGGGTACGATATCAGTTGTGAAAAATATAACTATTCCCAGGAGAGGATAGATATGAAGACCAAGTATATATCTCTGCTGTGGATTCTGGTGTTACTCCTAAGTGCGTGTACGGCAGCGCAGCCAGAACCGACAGCCGTGCCGGCTACCAATACCGTTCCACCGCCACCCACCGAAGTTGCCGCCAGCCCCGTCCCACCGACTGAGGCTCCCGCGCCGACCGAAGAAGTGGCGCAGGATGCGTGCGTATCCTGCCACACCGATCAGCAGCGCCTGACGGAAACCGCAATGATCGAGGAGATCGCCGAGGAAGAATCGGAAGGCGTTGGCTGAGGTGGCTCTGTGGCTCCGTTGGAGCCCTGGGAAAAAGCAATCATCAGCGTCGATTTCCTCGACAGCGTGCACGGCCAGGCTTCCTGCATCGATTGTCACGGCGGTCAGCAGTCTGAGGATAAAGAAACCGCGCACACCGGCCTGATCGCCGACCCGGCCAGCGACCCGCAGAAGTTGTGCGGCACCTGCCACGCCGAACAGACCGCCAACTTCCCCAACAGCCTGCACGCCTCGCTGGCCGGGTATTGGACGGTCCTCGAAGCACGCAGCACCCCGGAAAACCACCCGCAGATCGAAGAAGGCTTCAATAATCACTGCGCCTCGTGCCATACCTCGTGCGGCGATTGCCACATCAGCCAGCCAGACAGCGTGGGCGGTGGCCTGCTGGACGGCCACCAGATGGTGGGCACCCCGCCCATGACCCGCACCTGCACCGCCTGCCACGGCAGTCGTGTGGGAAACGAGTACCTGGGCAAGAATGAAGGCATTCCGGGCGATGTTCATTTCCGACAGGGGCGCATGAACTGCGTTTCCTGCCACACCGGCGCGGAAATGCACGATTCACAGGGCGCCGACCATCGCTATGACGGCGCGCAGCAGCCGCGCTGCGAAAACTGCCACCCGCAGATCGGCACCGCGGACGACAGCATCCCGCAGCACGCCATGCATGTGGATAAGCTCTCCTGCCAGGTGTGCCACTCTGTTTCCTACTCCTCTTGCGACGGTTGCCACGTCGGCATCAACGAAGAAACAGGCAACCTGTTCCGCAAGACGGAAGCCACCTACCTGAACTTCCTGATTGGTCTCAACCCGATCCAGAGCGATGAGCGTCCGTACAAGTATGTGCCGGTGCGCCACATTCCGGTCGACCCCGACACATTTGCCT
>CALDSL010000107.1 GCA_937920255.1 uncultured Anaerolineaceae bacterium
GATTCCCACGGGTAGAGCTTGACCGGCTTGCCGCTGAAGTAGATTTCGACCACGCGGCGGAAAATCGGCGCGGCCACCATCGAGCCTTCACCGGCGTTCTCGGCCAGCACGGCGATGGCGATATCCGGGCGGTCGCTGCGCGCGGCGTCGGTGTAGCCGGCGAACCAGGCATGCGGCATATCGCCGGCGTTTTGGGCGGTGCCGGTCTTGCCGTAAACCGGGATCTGCAACCCGGTGAAAGCGTTGCGCGCCGTGCCGCGCCGGTCTTCGACCACCGCGCGCATGGCATCCTGAATGGTGAGCAGGTTTTCAGCGCTGACCGGCAGCCGGCGGATGACGATGGGCTTGAAGCTCGTTTCAGCGACGCCATCGGGGGTGGCCACTTTTTCGATGATCTGCGGCTGGTAGAGCGTACCGCCGTTGCCCACCGCGGCCACAAATGACGCCACCTGCAGCGGGGTGACCAGCATTGGCCCCTGCCCAATCGCCATCTGCACCGCTTGCCCCGCATCCTGCGCCTCGGGGAAGGAACCGCCTGCTTCGGGAAGCTGCTCGAGACCAGTTTTGCTGCCCAGGCCGAAACCGTGGGCAAGGTCTTCCAATACATTGTATTTCCCGGTCTGAAACAGATTGAGACCGATATGCCAGAACCACGGGTTGCAGGAGAGCATCAGGCCTTCCGGCAGGTTAAGCAGGCCGGAGGGCATCAGCCCGCTGGTGTAGGTCCAGTCGTAGAGGACGGTACCGTCGCCCAGTTCGGTGAATTCGTAGCCGCAGTTATAGGTGCTGTCGGGCGTGAAGTTGTCGCTTTCCAGCGCAGCGGCCATGGTGATGATCTTGGCCACCGACCCGAGCGGGTAAACGCCCTGAGTGGCGCGGTTGAGCAGCGGTTGGCTGGGGTCGTTGAGCACCGCGCCCAGCGCGAAGCTGTTGCGATTGGTCGGCTCAAACAGGTTGGGGTCATAACCAGGAGAGGAAACCATGGCCAGAATGCGGCCGCTGTCGCGCTCCAGCACGACAATCGCGCCGGTAAAACCCTGCAGCGCGCGCTGCGCCTGGAATTGCAGATCTTTTTCCAGGGTGGTGTAAACGTAGCGCGCGGCCTGCGGATCGGTCTCGGCCATCAGGGTGACGATCTTGTTTTCCGGGCTGACCACGTAGACGGACGTGCCGCGCTGGCCAGTCAACGCATCCTCGCCCCATTTTTCCAGCCCGGCCGCGCCTACTTTTTCATCGCCGCTGTAGCCGCGCAACCGGTATTCCTCCAGTTCTTCGGGCGAAATGGAGAGCACGTACCCGGTGACGTGTGGGGCCACCCCACCGTCAAAATAGTAGCGGCCGCGGTAGGGGGTCATCACCAACCCGCTGATGGCCTCCAGACGCTGGTACTGGTTGTTCACTTCCTGCGAGAGTGCCTCGCCCAGCGGAACGTACTCAGCGCTACTGCCGCTGTAGGCGGCGCGGATTTCTTCCGGGGGCAGTCGCAGCAGTTCGGACAGCACGGCCAGCAGCTCTTCGGTCTGGTCTTCGCGCAGTTTGGCCGGTTCGACGCCCAGGGCAACCGCGTCGGCCTGGGCGGTGAGGGCCTTGCCGCGCCGGTCGTAGATGTCGCCGCGCGCGGGGATCTCGTACTCCACCGACAGGCGGTTCCCGCCTTTTAGTTCGGGCAGCACCAGGCCTTTTTCCCACTGGATGCGCCATGCGCCGTTTTCGAGGGTCAGGTTCATGACCATATCACGCTGCAGGTCGCCCAGCAGGGCAGTGTGATAGGTAACGTGGTAGCCCACCTGCGCCGACTGCGACTGCGCCAGCGCGGAGAGCAGTTCGGCGTCCAGCGACTGGAGCGAGAGATCGACCGCGATGCCGCGGTAGGTGTCCTCGAACTGCTCCTGGGTCATGGCGTCCTGGCCGACGGTGGTCAGCGCGGCGTACATGCTGGCAAAGTCCTCGTCCTTCCAATCCTGGAGGAAGGCGCGCGCCACGGCCTGTACGTCGGGCAGGTCAATGCTGCCGGTGGACGGGCGGGTGGGCGTAGGACGCGCGACCTGGGGCTGGATGGGCAGGCAGGCCGACAGGCTGAAGACGAACAGCAGCAGGCAACGGGTGAGCAAGCGTTTAGATTGCATGGTTTTCTCCGGCCAGCGAACGACAGAACGGGCAGGTCGCCGCATCCGGCGGGCAGGGGAGCAGCCCCAGCGCGGGCGCAAGCCCGGCCTGGCGCAGCAATTGCTCCAGCAGGCACACCGGCAGCCCCACCACGTTGGCGTAGCAGCCGTCCAGGCGCTCGACCGGGTGGAACCCGGGGTGCTGGATGGCGTACGCGCCGGCTTTGTCCAGCGGGTCACCGCTGGCGATGTATGCGGCCACTTCTTCATTACTGTACTCGCGCATGAACACCCCGGTAGTACACACCGCGGTGAGCGGCTCGCCGCCGGGGGGGACCAGCGCCAGCGCGGTAAACACGCGGTGCTCGCGCCCGCGCAATTGCGCAAGCATGGCAGCCGCTTCCTCCGGCCCGGAGGGCTTGCCCAGAATGGCGTCGCCGTCGGCCACGGTGGTATCGGCGGCGAGGATGGGCAACGCGGCGCCTGTCGACGGGCTCACGACAGTGCCCTTCGACAGGCTCAGGGCACTGTCCTGAGCCTGTCGAAGGGCGGCGGCGGCTTTGCTGCGCGCCAGACGCAGCACGTAATCGGCGGGAAGCTCGCCGGGGATGGGCGTTTCGTCGATATCCACCGGGAAAGGGACAAAACTATAGCCGGCCAGATCCAGTAACTGGCGGCGACGCGGGGAGTTGGAGGCCAGCAGGAGTTGAAATTCGCGCATAGCTGGATAAATTGTAACATATGCGGTCTCATTAACTGCCCGCGCAGCATGGAAGAGGTGATAGCGGTTTTCGGGATCAATGGGCAGTTTTCCGGTTTGGTGACAAAAGCGTTTTTAACACGAATGGGAACGAATTTGCCCAATAGCACGAATAAATCGATATCAAATCATTCGGCGCGAACCGTAAAGCCTGATGAACGCGCTATTCGTGCCATACGTTTTTCGTTTTCACATCGCCCTGTGGATTCGTGTTAATGCTTCTATGATCGTTCGGTATTTCGTAGGGGCGGACCCACAGGGTATTGACTCCAACTATTTCTGAAAAACAAGGTTTTTATCCGACTGGGTCAACCCACCCTCCGCGAAGCGTCCCCAAGAATGCCAGGCGCGCCACCTTATTGGGCCACATAAACAGGTCCAACCAGTAGACCCAAATGTAGGGGTGAAGCATTCGGTCGGGCGAATGCGTATCCAGAAGATGACCGCCCTCCCGAATGCTTCACCCGGGGATGGCCCGGAAACATTTTATGCAGAAGAAACGATCCAGGGTTGTGGGGTGGGCTTCGCCCCTACATACTAGGGTGAAATCGTTGGAGTCAATGAAAAATAGGCACAGCCCCCTACGGCTAGAGCGCACACCTGGGGGCAAAAAACGCCCGATTTTCCGTTTTTCGGCGATAATATATATACCCACGATCGACAATGTAGCGGTCTTCGCGTGCCCCGTACCAGGCTGGAACGGATCTATTATCGCTTGCATTGGCTATTAGGTGATCACTATGGAATATGGCTACCCCTGAGAGACCCGCATGAAAAAATACCTTTTCGCCGCGTACACCGTTGTGATCCTGCTGGCTGTGCTGGCCCTCGCTGCCGCGCCAGCCCATGCCAGCCCAATCGACTTTGCCGCGCTCGACAGCGCCATCCACGCCCAGATGGCCAAACACGGCCTGCCGGGCGTGGCCGTGGCGGTAGTGGAAGATGGTCAGATCGTCTACAGCAAGGGCTACGGGACAGCCGGGCATGGCCAACCGATGACCGCCCAAACGCAAATGCTGATCGGCTCGCAGAGCAAATCCTTTACCGCGCTGGCGATTGCCCAACTGGCCGAAGCGGGCAAGCTCGACCTGAACGAGCCGGTGCAGACCTACATTCCCTGGTTTCGCGTGGCTGACGAAGCGGCATCGCGCCGCATCACCATCAACCACCTGCTGCATCACACCAGTGGCCTGTCCGATTCGGGCTACGGCGTGGTTCTGCCGCTGAACGCGACCCCGGAGGAGAGCGTGCGTTCGCTGGCAAAAGCGCGTCTGACCGCCTCGGTCGGGTCGGAGCACCAGTATTTCAACACGGGCTACAGCGTCCTGTCCTACATTATTGAGATCGTCAGCGGCGAAGCCTACGCGGATTACATTCACAACCACATTCTGGCGCCGCTGGGCATGGATGCCTCCACCGCCGACCCGCCCCACGCGCCCGGCCTGGCGCAGGGCTACACGCGGCTGTTCGGTTTCGCCGTGCCGATGCGCGAACAAATCCCGGCCTACGCCGTGGGCGAAGGCTTCATCGTCTCCACCGCCGAAGATATGGCGCGCTACGCCATCGCGGTGATGCAGGACGGCGCGGGGCTGGTTTCGCCGCAAATGATGGGGCGCATCCTGACCCCCGGCCTGGGCAATTACGGCATGGGCTGGATGATTTACGACGACGGCGCAAAAATCATCCACGGTGGCGCGAACCAGACCTTCCGCACGGATGTCAACCTGTACCCCAGAAACGGCCGCGCCTTCATCCTGCTCAGCAATCAGGGCTACCAGGTGGATCATTTCATCTCGGCGGCGCAGTTGAGCGCCAGCGTGGAAGCGGTGGTCCTGGGCAACACTCCCCCGCCGGTTTCGCAGGGCTGGTCAGTGCGCTGGGTCGGTTGGGCGGTGGGGCTGATCGTGCTGGTCTTAGGTATCTTCCAGACCCGCAACCTGCTTGCCCTGCGCGGATGGCGCGAGCGCAGCCGGAGGATGTCCCCCGCCCGGCGGGCATGGGATGTGGCGATCAGTTTCCTGATCCCCACGGTGATCCTGGTGATTGTGTTCTGGCAGGTCAGCCGCTTTTACGGCGACCGCTTCAACCTGTGGACCAACCTGGCTTACTTCGGGCGCGGCCTGCCAGATGTGTTCATCCTGATGCTGGTCGGCAGCCTGCCGGATTACGTTCAGGGAATCATCAAGTTGTTCTTGTGGCGAAAGTAATAAAGCATTCTGGTTTCCTAGTATCTTTGCAAGACACTGGGTCTCGATTAGCCTTGGTAGAGACGCAAAATCTTGCGTCTCTACCGTTACCCATCGATCAGCATGTTGCGCTAGACGAGCTGCTTCCGTATGTGATGTGGGTCTATAGGACTGTGCCCGGGTGAAGCATTCGGAGACGATCGTTACCTGACACGCACAGGCCCGACCGAATGCTACACTCCTACATCTATGTCTGACGGTTGGAATGTTTTGCACAGCTTTACCCGCACAGCCTGACCGGTTTTTAGCGCCATTTCTACCGTGAAGAAGTTCCGTAAAAGCGAACCCGTGGGTGTACAATTGTCCAAACAATCCCAATGAAAGGATCGTCCGCAATGCAAGCTCTGAAGGAACGTGTGCTGCATGATGGAAAAAACCTGGGCAACGGCATCCTCAAGGTGGATAACTTTATCAATCACCAGGTGGACCCGTTATTAATGGAAGCCTGCGGGCAGGAATTCGCGCGCCGCTTCGCGCATGTGAACGCCACGCGCATCCTGACCGCCGAAATTTCGGGCATCGCCCCGGCGCTGATGACCGCGCGCTGCCTCAACC
>CALDSL010000108.1 GCA_937920255.1 uncultured Anaerolineaceae bacterium
GGTAAAATCCATACAACTCCAATCGTTTGGTTTGATGGGTTTATTATAGTCAAAAGAGGTTTAACACGAATGAGAACGAATAAGCCAAATGGCACGAATAAACCTGAAGATTTATTCGTGCCACTTGGCTTATTCGTTCTTTATTCGTGTTAACGCTTTTCTTCCCCTGACAAAAAAGCAGATTTAGTTCACGGCGGCGGTGCGCATGGCGAGGCGGGCTCCGGTGAGCCACTGGCTGACGCGGCCGGTGCTGGTGCCCAGCACCTGGGCGGCTTCGACGTAGCTGAGGCCGAGCACATCGATGAGAAGGACGGTGCGGCGCTCGTCTTGCGGTAGCGAGAGAATGCCGCGCGTGAGCGCATCGGCGCCAGTGACGGGGATGGCGGGCTGCAGGCAGTTCTTGAGCACCGTCTTGAGCAGCGACAGGCGCTGCGACCCGCGGCCGTTGTGCTGGTAGCACTGCAGGACGGCCTGCTGCACGGCCTGAGATGCCGCTTCGGCGCTGCCAAGCAGGTAGTAGGCCAGGGTGTAGGCGTCATCCTGCTGCTGGAGCACCTGCTGGTTAAAGGCCGAAAGACGCGCATCGGCGGCGCCAGATGGGTTTTTGCCGGACAGGCTTTCCTTGCGTTTCCAGGGTGCGATCATCGTACTCCTCATGGGTACATGATAGCGCATGCCTGTAACGGGATCGTTACGACAATGTTACGGTTTGGTAACATGCAGGAGCGCGGATAAAACCCAACACTCGTATAATGATAGTATGTTGGGTTTACCCCTTTGTGGGGGCAGGATGTGACAAAAAGGCTAACGCAACCTTCATTTGCGAAAGATATGGAAACCAGAGAAGAAATGGACAAACCGGTACGTAGCCAGAGGCGGTTGATAGGGACAGTTTTCTTCATCATCGGTTCCCTCTTCAGTATTGGCTTGAATGGCCTGTCTGTGTTTGGTGATGTGAATGCTGCCGGCTTTTGGGGAGATACTTACACCGCTCTGGCATATGACCGGAGTCAGCCTACCCGGGCAAATTTGTTCAGACTCAGTTGCCCCGTTTTGCTATCCCCCGATGAAGAAGGTACAATCCGAGCCATTTTTTATAATCCACATCAACAAGCGGCCGAGATTTTGGTTGCGGGGATTGTCAGTGAAAACGATTTTCGCAGCTACCGGGAGCGAATCGACACCCTGTTGATCGAACCGCGAGGCAGTCAAGATTTTCGCTGGAATATCTCCCAAGCGGACATGGTCGCGGGGAATTTTATTCTCAACAGGGTTTTCTTGATGAATCAGGATAAACCTGTCCCGTACCCCGCCCGTACAACTGCCTGTGGTGTCATCGTTATGGATACCCTGGGTTTGAAGGGTTCTACGATTGTTGCTTTCCTGACGGTAGCCAGTCTGGTGGGCCTGCTGCTTGGAAATGTTTTCCTGTATTCCTACAGAAAACCGGGTGACCGTTATTCGAATCAGATCGTCTTTGGCCTGTCCTTATTCGCGGTTATCTCGGTTGTGTGCCTGGTCCTTAATCTGCTGGGCTGGTGGGTTATGGGAGGGCTGATGCTTTTGTTCGATGTTCTATTGGGCGGTACGATCTTTTCCAATGTTTTGTTTGGAAATGCATGAAAGGCGAAACCCAACGCTTCGATCACTGGCCATGTGTTGGGTTTCGCGGCACGTCGGGGTTGAGGATGGGTTTACTGCTCTCCGCGCCAGTACCTTGCGCCGCTCAACCCAACCTACATGCTGTTATGTGCCTTCCACCAGTCGATAGCCGTAGCCGCGCACGGTGAGGATGAACTGCGGGCGGGTGGGGTCGGGCTCGATCTTCTGGCGCAGCAGGAAGATGTAGCGGCGCAGGGCGGCGGTATCCTCCTGGAAGGTGGGACCCCAAACCTCCTGCACCAGCGCCGATTCTTCCACGGCGCGGCCCTGCTGGCGGGCGAGGGTTTCGAGCAGGCGGTACTCGGTGGGGGTGAGCGAGATGGGCTGGCCGCCGCGGCGCAACTCGCGCGCGTCGAGGTCGAGCACCCACTCGCCGAAGAGCACCAGGTTGCGGTTCTCGGTTGGCTGGGGGTGGCGGGTACGGCTGATGACGGCCTGGATGCGCGCGGTCAACTCGGCGAAGGAGAACGGCTTGGTGACGTAATCATCCACGCCCAGGCGGAAGCCGCGCAGTTTATCGGCCTCGGCGTTTTTGGCGGTGAGCAGGATGATGGGCATTTCGGAAAGCTCGCGCAGGCGGGTGACTACCTCCCACCCATCCATGCCCGGCATCATGATATCCAGCACCACCAGGTCGGGCTGCTCTTTAAAGGCCGTGCGCAGGGCTTCGGGGCCGTTGTTGGCGGTGACCACGTCCATTTCCTGGCCTTCCAGATACTCGCCCAGAAATTTGATCAGGGTAGGCTCATCGTCCACAAGTAAAATTTTATAACGCATCGCGAACCTCGCTTTCCACGGCGGTCTGGAAGCAGCAGGTGAAGCATGCGCCACCTTCAGGCCGGTTGCTGACTTCGATACTGCCGCCCATGGCTTCGACCAGGCGGCGGACGATATACAAGCCCAGGCCGTGACCGTACACGGTTTGGGAATCTTCGCTGTTCAGGCGGTAAAAGCGGTCGAACAGCAGAGGAATGGCGTCGGGGGGCACGCCGGGGCCGCTGTCCATCACCCGCACGCACACCTGGCTGTCCACCGGCGCGGCGGAAATAGTGATCTCTCCCTCGGGGGCGTATTTGAGGGCGTTATCCAGCAGGTGGAACAGCACGCTGGTGAGGGCGTGCTCGTCGGCCAGAAGGTAGGGCAGGTTGGGCGGCGCCTGCCAGCGAATGCGTCCTAGACCCGGCAGGTGTACCAACTGGGTCTGCATGGTGAGCACCACCGATTCAAACGACACCGGGCCGTTGTAAAGCGGCAGGCGGCCGGCATCGAGGGCGGAGAGATCCAGGATGGTTTCGACAAAGCGCGTCAGGCGCGAGATTTCGGCCTGCACCAGTTCGAGATTGGTTCGCAGAGAGGGATCGAGCGGGCGGGAAAGGGTCAGCTCGATGCCGCCGTTGATGTTGGTGAGCGGGGCGCGCAGCTCGTGCGACACCATCGACACGAAGTCAGACTTCATGCGGTCGAGGATTTGCAGGCGGCGGTTCTGGTCTTCCAACTGGCGGTTGGCGCGGTTGAGGTTTTCGGTTTCCTCGGCTACTTTGTTTTCCAGGTCGGCGTTGAGCGCCTGCAGCGCCGCGCGGGCGTCGTCCACCTGGCGGTAGGCGGCCTCGATGGCGGCCTGCTGGCTCTTCTGACGGGTGAGATCGTGCGCGGTGCCGGCCAGCGCCAGGCGGTGGCGCGTCGATTCGGGCAGATCGGCGCGGCTGTGAATAGGCCGCAGCGAGAGATAGACCGGGATGAACGTGCCATCGCGGCGGCGCAGGCGGGTTTCCCCCATCCAGCCAATGGGGCGGGTGGCGGCCGGGTCAATGCTGCGGCCCAGCGCGGTTTCGACCATGGCATCGACGGCCTCCTCGGGGTGGAGGATGGAGGCCAGGGGCTGCTCGAGCAGCATGGGCACGCTGGGGTAGCCGGTAGCGGAGAGCAGGGCCGGGTTGACCAGTTGCAGCCGCCCGCTCTCGTCGCAGACGAAGGCCGGCTCAGCGATGCCGTTGACCAGCGAGGCGTAGGGCAGCATCTCGTCTTCGCCGGCGGCCACGAAATAACGGGCGATGAGGATCAGCACCAGCACGCCGGTGATCAGCCCGGCCAGCGGATAGCTGCGGCCTTCAATGGCCCACACGCGCAAGGTTTCTTCGCCGGCGAGGAGGGTGAACAGGTAGGGTAAGAGCAGTTGCGCGTAGCCCGTCAGGCGGGCGGCGCGCGTGGCGGGCGCCACTGCTTTCCAGGGCGAGCGCGGGCGCGAAAGCATGGCCAGCAGCAGCAGTCCGCCGCCAATCACCCAGCCGGCATCCGGCAACGACAGGCTGGCCTGCGCGCCGCTGTAGAGCTGAAAGCCAAAATCGATGGCGGAGAGCGCGTAGATGACCATCGCCAGCCCGGTCCAGTGGGCGGCTGCCGGGGCGCTGGGGCTATCCGAGATGGTGTAAAACATAAACGCGGTAAGCAGCAGCCCTAACCCGGCCAGCGGATACACCAGCAGGACGGGGAAGATGTTGGCCTCGAGCAGCATGGGATGGAAAACGAGCATCCAGAATAACACCAGCGCGGAGGCGGAAATGACGGCCACGTCCAACAATTGGACGGCGGACAGCAGCCCACGCCGCCGGCGGCGCGGTTGGAGCAGCAACCCGAGCAGGAAGGCAGCCAGCGCCAGCAGCCGCAGCGCATCGCCGGGGATGTTGGGGAAAGGCATTCCGCCGGCTTGCATCCAGATGCGCAACCCGTTGGCAGCCATCAACAGCGCGCCGGCGGCGAACGCCGCCAGGCTGAGACGCTGGCGCATGGGCCCGGAACGCGCGGCGGTAATCAGACTGATCAGCCCGGCGGCGCCGGACGGGATGGCCAGCAGCAGTCCAAAAACCTGGGTGCGCTGCTGGATGCCGCCGTCACCGTAGGCGAGCCAGAGCAAGCCGGCCGCCAGCGCGACAATCGTCAGAATTTTCAGCACGCGCAAAACAGATTCCGCGGGTTTGCGAATTCGGAACATGGGGTTGATTATAATATACGTGAGAAGGATTGGATACATGGCATCGATACGGCCCGACAGGGGGAAAGAGAGAGAACAATGCAAACCGAAAGCACGGCAGCAAACAGGGCAGGTTTCTGGCGGCGCGGGCTGGCGCTGCTGATTGACAGCGTGATCCTCGCGGCAGGAATCGGCATGGTTGGATACACCTTGAACCAGGCGTATCTGTCCACGTTTCCGCGCGATTATGATGGATCGGGCCTGGTGGCGACGGCCGCCGGGGCGGTGATCTTCTGGCTGTATGGAGCGCTGTTTGAAAGCGGCGCGGTGGGCGCCACCCCGGGCAAACGCCTGCTGGGGCTGCAGGTACGCCGGTTGGACGGCGCGGAGCTCAGCTTTTGGCGGGCAGGCGCGCGGGCAGCGGCCAAGGCGCTCTCCGGCGCGCTGCTGATCGGGTTTTTGCTGGGGGCGGGTCGCTCAAAGCTGGCGCTGCACGACCGCATGGTTGGGACGCAGGTGTTAAGAGATTAACATGAAGCGGCCCGCCTTGTATCCATCCGGGAGGTGGACAGAGGCGGGCCGCCTTCGCAGTAGGGTCAGTACCCTCGGTCTGCGCCCACCCGTAGTGATGTTGGGTGGGTACGATGAAGAGCAGAAGGGGGGCTGTCTCTCAGGAGAGGTTGGGAGAGGTCTGAGAGGTTCAGCCGCGTAAATCGACGCCGTTTGCGATGGGGGTGATGGAGGTGTGATGGTACGGTCGTGTTGGTGTGGTGGTGGCGGGCGTGCTGGCAGTGATAGTGCGGGGCGGGATGGCAAAGCAAGGATGCGGGCTGCAAAGGCAGTGCGGGAGCTTTGCAATAAAGATGCTGCAGAGCGACAGTGTTGGAGTAGCAGTGCGACATAATGAAGGTGCGATGCAGGCTGCCACCCGGCCACCAGAAAACACCACACGAAAACCGGCTGCGATGCGGTTGTGACGTTGGCTATGAAGAGATCGCGGCGTCGGATTTCACTGTATATAACGCCATATGGAAACGTTTGTTACACGATTATACCCATGAATTTGTTCACAATGTTAGCGATAACGGTGGTTTTCTGGCAATTGCACGTTGCAAATCGGGTAGTTGATTGTTAGCGAAAAATAACCGTGCGGCGCCGCACGGTACAAAATTTCGTTTCCTTGATATTAAAGTAGAGACGCAAAATCTTGCGTCTCTACTTTTGTCTTACATGTTGCGTGGCTTCCGAAGGCAGCGCGACTGGCTTGATTGGTGATCGATCTTTCCGTTTGATTATTTA
>CALDSL010000109.1 GCA_937920255.1 uncultured Anaerolineaceae bacterium
CTTTTCTGCGTTCGCTTATGTGCCGGACATGTAATGGGTCGATTGTAGCCGCAGCGGGCGGACCCGCGGGTCCGCCCCTACGACGAATTATGCGCCTTTTATTTCCGACCATGGCTGTTGCAGTGATACAGTCCAGCGGCTTGGGTTTATTCGATTTTTGACCGATCATTCAGGAGAGTATATGGCTGAGCTACCGTTCTTGAACAAAATCGCGCTGGTCACCGGGTCGGGGCGCGGCATTGGGCGTGCGATTGCGCTGCGGCTGGCCGAGGGCGGCGCGGATGTGTGCGTCAACTACGTGCGCAACCAGGCCCAGGCCGAAGAAGTGGTGGCGCAAATTCAGGCGCTCGGCCGGCGGGCGTTCGCGGTGCGCGCCAACGTGGGCAAGACCGAAGATATCGACAAGCTGTTTGACGCTGTGCAGGAACAGTTTGGCGGGCTGGATATCTTCATCAACAACGCCGCCTCCGGTTTCAACCGGCCGGCGCTGGAGCAAAAGGTGAGCGGGTGGGATTTTACGCAGAACGTCAACGCGCGGGCGCTGCTGTTTGCCGCCCAACGCGCCGTGCCGTTGATGTCGGCGCGCGGCGGCGGGTATATCGTCAGCATCAGCAGCCCGGGCGGCCAGCGCGTAATGCCCGACTACGTGGCCGTGGGCGCCAGCAAAGCCGCGCTCGAGGCGTTGACGCGCTACCTGGCGGTGGAGCTCGCCGGGCGGAACATTGTGGTCAACGCCGTCTCGCCGGGGCTGGTGGAAACCGACGCGCTGCAGTTTTTCTCCAGCCTGAAAGATGGCCAGGTGATCCCGCGCGCGGTGGCCAACACCCCCGCCGGTCGCCTGGCCACCCCCGAGGACGTGGCCGGCGTGGTGGCTTTCCTGTGTACCCCGGCCGCTGCCATGATCCGCGGGCAGATCATCGTCGTCGACGGCGGCTACACCCTGACCGTGCCGATGTAGAGGCGAAAAGCATCACGAATAGCACAAATACTACGAATAGTACGAATATCTTTTGAAAATATTCGTACTATTCGTAGTATTCGTCTTATTCGTGATGCTTTTTCTTTACCCGTTGCGATCGATCAGCACGGTGCGCGCGGGGGCGCCGTCAGAGCCGCCCAGTTTCATTGGCAGGCATACCAGTTCGTACTCTCCCGCCGGCACCTGGCTGAGGTCGACGCCCTCCAGCAGCACCACGTCGTGCGAGAGCAGGATCTGATGCGTTTCGCGGCTGTTCTTGAACGGCGCCATCGAGAGATAATCCACCCCGATCAGCTTGACGCCCTGCCACACCAGGTACTCGGCCCCATCCGCGGCTACGGCCACAAAATCTTCCTGGAAGGTTTTTTCATTGCGGGTCCAGATCTTCGAATTGCGCGTCTTGAACAGCACGCGCGTCATGCCGGGCTTGATACCGGCGCCCACCAGCGCTTCCACATTTATCACGTCCACTTCGTCGGGAAGTTCCACCACCTGGCATGGGCCGATGAGGGCCTCCAGCGGAAGCTGGTCGACGCCGTAGCCGTTGGCCAGGAAGTGGAAGGGGGAATCCACGTGCGTGCCGGTGTGCACGCCCATCGCCATGTGCGATCCGTTGTGATTGGAGC
>CALDSL010000110.1 GCA_937920255.1 uncultured Anaerolineaceae bacterium
AATGTAAAGGAAGGTTAGAAGTGGCACAATTGTTTGAACTCCCCGCTCTTGGATATGACTTCAATGCACTCGAACCCGTGATCGATGCCCGCACCATGGAAATCCATCACGATAAGCATCACGCCGCGTACGTCACCAATCTCAACAAGGCCCTCGAAAGCGCGCCCGAATTCTACGGCCGCGATATCGTCGATATTCTGCGCAACATCAACCAGGTACCCGAAGGCATCCGCACCGCGGTGCGCAACAACGGCGGCGGCCATGCCAACCACGCTCTGTTCTGGGAGTGGCTGCGCCCCGGCGGCGCGAAATCGCCCAGTGGCGCGCTGGCCCAGGCCATCGACTCGGCCTTTGGCTCGTTCGATGACTTTACCGAGAAATTCAACACCGCCGCCACCACCCGCTTTGGCTCCGGTTGGGCCTGGCTGGTCAAAGACGGCAGCGGCAAGCTGCAGGTTTACTCCACCGCCAACCAGGACAGCCCGTGGATGGACGGACACCGCCCGGTGCTCGGCCTGGACGTTTGGGAGCACGCCTACTACCTGAACTACCAGAACCGCCGCCCCGATTACATCAAAGCCTTTTGGAACGTGGTCAACTGGGACGTTGTGGCGCGCGAATTCGAAAAATAAATTGCCTCATTGAGGCCCATCAAAGCAACCATCAGGGACTGCCGTAGCGGCAGTCCCTGAATTTTTTCATGGTATCGCGTTTGTGATGTCGCACAAAAAATGTAATAATAAAACCTACCGTACGGCACGGCAAAACCCGACGCGCGCATTTTTCACGCGAAAATACAAATTCTTGAACATTCCATACCAAAAAAGGCTTTTCGAGCATGCATGATGTTCCCCTGTTAATCAATATAACCATTGGGCTTGTGGTTGCATTCATAGGCGGCACCATCGCCCGGCGGCTGGGGCTGCCCACCATCGTGGGCTACCTGCTGGCCGGGATCGCCATTGGCCCGTTCACCCCCGGTTTTGTCGGCGATGTCGAAACCATCCAGCAGCTGGCCGAACTGGGGGTGATTTTTCTCATGTTTGGCGTCGGGTTGCATTTTTCGTTCGGCCAGTTGTGGCGCGTGCGCGATATCGCCATCCCCGGCGCGCTGATCCAGACCGCCTTTGCCACGCTGCTGGGCGTGCTGCTGACCCAGTTGTGGGGCTGGTCGCTGTTGGCGGGCATTGTGCTCGGCCTCTCGATCTCGGTTGCCAGCACGGTGGTGCTGCTGCGCGGGCTGATGGATAACAACCTGCTCAACACGACTCACGGGCAGGCGGCCGTGGGCTGGCTGGTAATGGAAGACATCCTCTCCGTGCTGATCCTGGTGCTGATGCCCGCCCTGGCAACCAACGGTGGCGGATTCCAGTGGGGCAGCCTGGGGCTCACGCTGCTCAAGGCCGCGGCATTTGTGGTCATCATGTTCTTTATCGGCACGCGCGCCATCCCCTGGATTTTGGACCGCATCGCGCATACCAAGTCGCGCGAATTGTTTATCCTGGTGGTGCTGGCCATCACCCTGGGTACGGCCATGGGCGCTTCCGAGCTGTTCGGCGTCTCGCTGGCGCTGGGGGCGTTTGTGGCCGGCGCCATCATCAGCCAGTCGCATCTCAGCCACCAGGTGGGCGCGGATGTATTCGCCTTCCGCGAGGCATTTTCGGTGCTCTTCTTTGTTTCGGTGGGGATGCTGGTCAATCCCAGCTTCCTTTGGGATAACATCGGCCAGGTGGCCGCGCTGACCAGTCTGGTGGTGATCGGTAAAGGCATCATCGTGATCACGCTGGGCCTGTTCTTCCGGCGCCCCGCGCGCACGTTTCTGATCATCGCGTTGGGGTTGAGCCAGGTGGGCGAATTTTCGTTCATCCTCGGGCAGGGCGGCCTGTCGCTGGGGCTACTGCAGCAGAACCAGTATTCGCTCATCCTGGCCGCCTCGCTGATCTCGATCACGCTCAACCCGTTCATGTACCGGCTGGAACCCGGGCTGGAGCGTCTGCTGCAGCGCATCCCTGGTTTCTGGAAGAAATTTAATTTCAGCAAGCCGCTCCCTGAATTGGACGAAAGCAAGCTGAAAAACCACGTGGTCATCGTCGGCTACGGGCGGGTGGGCAAGCACCTGGTGGACGTGCTCCAATCCCTGCTGGTGCCCATCCTTGTGATCGAAGCTGACATGGAGCGCATCGACGTCATCAACGAGCGCAAGATCGCCACCCTGTACGGCGACGCGGCCAACTCGGAAGTGCTCAGCCACGCGCACCTGGAAGCGGCGCAGGTGCTGGTGAGCACCCTGCCGGACGAAACCCAGGCCGCGCTGGTGGTGACCGCCGCGCGCGACCTGGCTCCGGAGTTGAAGATCATCGTCCGCTCTGCCACCGAGAATGGCGTGAACGTGCTGGCAAAGCTGGGTGCGAATTACATCGTCCAACCTGAGCTGGAAGGCGGGCTGGAACTGGTGCACCATACCCTGCTGGAACTGGGCTTCCCGCTGCGCAAAGTGCACGATTACGCCGAAGCCGTGCGCCGCGACCACTATAACATCGAGATCACCACCGACGCGGAACACCGCTCGCTGCACGACATGCTGCTGGCGATTGACATCGAAATCACGTGGATGGAAATCCACGCCGACAGCCCGTTGGTGGGCATAACCCTGGCCGACGCCAACATCCGCTCGCAGACCGGCGCTTCGGTGGTAACCATCCTGCGCGACCGGCGCGTGATCCCCAACCCCAAGTCGAACACCGTGTTTGAAGCCGGCGACCGCCTGGGCGTGATCGGCGAAGAAGAGCAGATTCGCGCCGCCCAAGCCATGGTCGACGGGCTGCCGGAAGTGCAATAATTGTTCAACATATGGTACGAGCCAGTCGCACCCTTTTCGGGACGCATGGCGCCCAATATGATCCTTTCATAAGACCTAAATGTAGGGGTGAAGCATTCGGTCAGGTCAATACGTATCAAGAGTCGACCATCGTCCGAATGCTTCATCCAGGCGCTTTCGATTAGACACGCGCTGACAAGCATGCTCTATGAACGAACAACTACGGACGGATCTATCAAGAAGCATTATAATAACCCAGTAAATTTCTCCCACTCCCGATAAAACTTCTACATTGTCAAAAGGCAGCACAATGAACAAGACTCCTATGAAGAAAGCCGCCCTTTATGGTATTTCATCATTGGTCATTTCGATGTTGACATATGCAGCGCTGATACTTGTTGCACTTTATGTTCCTGAAAATCTACTCCTCCATCGTGGTCCAGATGCTGGTTCACTGGAAACATGGATGCCGCCGCATAGTGATTTACCGGAGAAAATGGTATACATTCGTGAGAGTATGGCCGACAATCAAGACATCGCAGCAAATTATGAGAATCCGGATGAAATGGTCGCAAAATTAGACAATACCTTCGAACGCATTGAAGGTTACTTACGCAGATATGTTTCTGCCAACCGTTGTCGAGATTATGGAGCACGGCACATTCTATTAAACATCACATCGCATCGAAGTGATGTGGGGGCTAAACGATATTTTGAATTTGTGAAAGAGAGAGATATTCAAGAAGGTTGGCAGGTACATGAAATTGCCGTCGGCGAGAATGCCTTTACAGGTCTGACAACCGAAAGCAGCCTGTGCTTGGACACCGAGACAGAGTTTGCTATGAAGTTAACCTTCATTAAACGATCTTACATGGTGACTATCTCGATGAGTGCGCTGAAGGGAACCAACCAGCCTGAAGATATGTTGCCCATTATCCTCCGGCTAGCGCAAGGATTCGATGATCGGCTGCCATCCGCAGCCGCTAACCCCTAATAAAACGTAGAACCTCCTATAACTTTTCGATGCTCGGATGAAAATTATGCTTCAAGGCCGAACGGTGTCCGCTAATCCATAGCCATAAAATGTATATCAATCCGAAGAACGCAAACAGATAGGAAGTAGACATTGTGCTACGATCACTGATGGCGGTTGCAAATGCTTCTGCGATCGTAAGAGCTGAAATTGGGAACCCTTGTCGTAAGAATAGAAGCAAAACGAACAGACACTGGCCAAGGGTTGTGGAGAAAAACGCAAAAAACATTGTCGCCACCACGGATGACAGGCTTGTCTTCGTTCCAACTTTTTGAAAAACCCCAACAATCAAAAACAATACCACGAAAGTGGAAATCAGTCCTGCACCCATTAAAATCCCCAATGCCGCCCATAAGACAGCGCCAAGTAGGGCAACCCCAAAACCAGCTAATAAACCAGGCAAAAGGTTTTGTGGAGCCTGCTGATATGCTTGTTCAGATGCCTGTAATCGGTCGGGCAACTGCGAGATACAATCTTGGCACCAATAATACGGAACGCCATTGAGTAAAAACCATTCCGGGAGTTCGCCCGAGGTACGTTTGCATTGATCATTCTCACAAACACCATCTGGAATGGGCCGTGTATGCATCGAAACAGCCTGAAAGAAGGCCTGTATACGATTGGAAATTTCGAAGGCGGTTTCTTCAGGTTTAATGGCCAAGTAGATATATGTATAGGTGTCAGCAAAGCCAAGATCATCTTTGAACTTTTTCAAACCCTGCTGGGCTGCCTTAATACCCTGATTAGAGCGAATGCGGTCGACTTGCTCCGGTGACTCGTACGGCGCATGGCGCACAAGCACGACCCAAACCTGGCGTTGTGTTCTAGAATGCATCCCTTTTTGGATCTGTACCATGTATCCGCTGCGCAGCCCGATTATATAGTGACGGTAATCCCATATTGTGCCGGCTCTGCTCTTGTACGACAGCCCAAGATAACGGCTTAATTCCTGCCAGATGGGAAGATCGTGAAAGAATTTATTCTTTAGCAGGTCGGCTGTTGAGATGCCCTTTTTCTTTTGTTCATCAGAAGGCACGGGACTGCCTTCGAACAATAAATAATACTGAAAGGTCATACCGTTTGTGAAGATAACTACTTCAACCTGGCTGTCATCTACGGGAAACAAATGCCGGGAGCCACCATCGATAAGTTGTTTTCCCTTCGCCACGACATTCTGGTCAACTGTAATTTCTCGTTTTCCACTGAAGTGACCGTGTTCGAGCCGAATGGCGTGCTGTTTTCCTGCTTTGGATACAATGCTCCAGGTAGTTGTGGGCATGAAGGATTCCTTTGGAGAGGGTTTTTCGTATTTTAAGAGTCGCAGGTGGGGGATCATCTATTTA
>CALDSL010000111.1 GCA_937920255.1 uncultured Anaerolineaceae bacterium
GCCACGTTTGGCGAAGAGTTCGGCTGGCGGGGATACCTGCTGCAGAAGCTGCTGCCGCTGGGCAAACGCCGCGCGCTGCTGGCGCTGGGCGTGATCTGGGGGATGTGGCACTGGCCGATCACTGCCCAGGGGCATAATTATGGTCTGGACTATCCCGGTTTCCCCTGGCTGGGGATGCTGGCGATGGTGTGGTTTACCACGATGCTGGGCATTTTCCTTTCATGGGCCACGCTGCGCGCGCGCTCGGTGTGGCCGGCGGTGATCGGCCACGCGGCCATTAATGGAATCGCGGGTCTGGGAGCGCTGCTGGCGCGCGGCAACCCAAGCCCGCTGCTCGGCCCCACCCCGGCGGGCATCATTGGCTCCATTCCCTTCACGCTGTTTGCGCTGTGGGTGCTGTTCAGCCCGCGGGCGCTGCCCGAGGCGGATTGGTCAGCGGAGGCAAAGCCGGCGGAGCAAATCCTCTAGCCCAGTAGACGAATAAAGTAGCTAATCAGCCAGAGGGAGAATGTGGTGTTTTGTTGGCGCGTAGCGCCAACAAAACACCACATAACCCCTTCAGTCTGAGCGTTACCAAGCAAAAACAAATCCCGCGAGGAGAAGCGGGATTTGTTTTTGCTGTTTGGTCGTTGTTTAGCCTTCGATCGTCTTGTGGTTCTGGATCTGGATGCGGCGCGGCTTCACTTCTTCGGCTTTGGGGAGCGTCAGGGTCAGCACGCCGTCGCTGTAGCTGGCTTCAATCTTGCTGGCATCCACCTGGTTGGGCAGGGTAATGCTGCGGGTGAAGGAGCCGTAGCGGCGTTCGCGCAGCAGATAGCGCTCTTCCTTCTTCTCTTCCTCTGCCTGGACTTCGGTGTTCAGCGTGAGAACGTGGTTGTCGTAGGTAATGTTGATGTCATCCGGGTTGACGCCAGGCAGTGAAGCCTTCACCAGATAGGCATCATTGTTCTCGACCACGTCCACCGGCAGAGCCCAGCGCATGGGCTCGTCCCAGTTCGAGCCGTTCATCAGCGACTCATCCATCATGCGGTCCATGCTGCGGCGAAGCTGCAACATCTCACGGAAAGGATCCCAACGAACTACATTAGCCATAGCAACACCTCCAAAAATGGTTTACGTTTATCTCGAGCGTTCATTCGCAACGTTCCTGCGTCTTTCAGCCTTATTTATACGCCGGCGTTATCAAAAAAATGTCAGCACAATATAGGAAGATTGTTAAAACAGTGCGCGGGTTGTTATGCGTCTCATACTTGCGTCTGATACGATTCTTACAACTTTTCGGCATAATAAAATCCGAAAGGTCTTAATTTTTTGGAGGTAAGAAGCGTGGCGCGAACGTTTGATTTTCCGATAACAACCAATGACCAGAGCATCGACCGGGTGCTGAACGCCGGGCTGCCGGTGGCGCTGGTATTTCTCAACGGCGCGGCGGCGTCCGCGCTGGAAACAGCCATGCACCGCCTGGCGAAAAGCTATGCCGGGCAGGCGCTGGTGGTGCGCGTGCCGCTGGCCGACAGTCCCCAGGCGGCGGCTCGGTTTGGCGTGCATTCCGGCCCCACGCTGGTGACCATGCGCGGCGACCTGGAAATCGACCGGGCCGAACATGTGGCGGCGGACGAACTGGAGCAGCATATGCTGTACTTGCTCGGCAAAGTTTCCCGGCCGGCTGCCAGTGCGAAGACAAACGCCGCGCCGTCGCAGCCGGTGAACGTCACCGACGCCAGCTTTGCGCGCGAGGTGATGCAATCATCCACGCCGGTGGTGGTGGATTTTTGGGCGCCGTGGTGCGGCCCGTGCCGCAGCGTGGCCCCGGTGCTGGACCGCCTGGCGCAGGAGCTGAGCGGGCGGGTGAAGATCGCCAAG
>CALDSL010000112.1 GCA_937920255.1 uncultured Anaerolineaceae bacterium
AGCGCGGCCTGCGCCAGCGGCAGCAGCGGACCAGCCGAATCGTTCAGCGCCGCCAGCGCCACGCGCCGCGGCCCGGCGGGCAGGTGAAACCCGTGCCCCAGCGGACCGCGCAGGGCCAGGCGCATGCCCGCTCCCCAACCGGAGGGCAGCGGCGCGGCGAAGGCCATCTCGGGCGCCGGCAGTTCGGCCGGAAACAGCGCGGCGGGCAGCAAATCGCCCGCCTCGGCGCTGAAACCCAGCAGGTATTGCCCCGCGGATGGGCGCAGCCCGGGCGGTAGCGCCAGCACGCACCCGACGCCGCCCGGTTCCAGCCGTGTTTCCAGAATTTCCACGCGCTCACTGCTCATCGTAGGATAGTATAGCCCTGTTCCCACGACGGAAGGCACTTAAACCCTGACCAACTTGTCCGTCTTTCACTATGCAGGTTGTTTACAAACATTTGGAAGCATCCTACCAACCCGGTATAATGACATCGTTCTTGTATTCAGGATTCCTTGAGGAGAAAAAATGAATATCGCTACATTGATCGGCTTTGTTGCTACGGCCGCCTGGATTCTAGCTTTCGCGGTATTGGGTTTGGTGATTGTTCGCCTGGGACGCAACCGGCCGCTGCCGCGCGCCGGGCTGTACCTGACGGTGCTGTTTGTGCTGTCGATCCTGCTCTCCACCGTCAGCTCCGGGCTGGTGTTTATCGCCCCGCAGGAGCGCGGCGTGGTGATCTCGGCGGTGGCCCCGCGCGGCTACCGCGAGCAGGCGCTCGACGCCGGCCTGCACTGGATCATCCCCTTCGCCGAATCGGTGGTACGCTACCCGATCTCGCGCCAGACGTACACCATGAGCATCGCCTCGATCGAAGGCCAGCGCGAGGGCGACGATTCCATCACCGCCCGCACCGCCGATGGCCAGGAGATCTTCGTCGATGCTTCCGTGATCTATGCCATCGACCCGAACAAAGTGGTGCAGGTGCACATCCAGTGGCAGGACCGCTACGGCGACGATCTGGTACGCGCGCAGGCGCGTGGAATCGTGCGCGATGTGGTCTCACAGTACGGTGTCGAAGAAGTCGTCAGTTCCAAGCGCCTGGAAATGGTAGAGCGGCTGCAGGAAGCGATGCGCATCAAGCTGGAAGAGAATGGGTTGCTGCTGGTGGATTACATCCTGCGCAACATCACCTTCTCGGCGGAGTACGCCGCCTCGGTGGAACAGAAACAGATCTCCGAACAACAGGCGCAGCAGGCCGAGTTGATCGTCGAGCAGCGCAAGCAGGAAGCCGAACAGGCGCGCCAGACCGCCCAGGGCCAGGCTGACGCGCTGGTGATCCGCGCCAAAGCCGACGCCGAATCGCGGCTGATCGAGGCCGGTGCCGAAGCCGAAGCCCTGCGGCTGATCGCCGAAGCCATCCAGGACAACCCCGATCTGCTCACTTACCAGTACATCAGCAAGCTGGCGCCCAACATCCAGACCATGCTGCTGCCGAGCGACTCGCCGTTCCTGTTCCCGCTGCCCGGCGCCACCCAGCAGGGCACCGGCACGCTGATACCCGATACGACTCCATCTGAGCCGTAAACGGCGCGACATTGTACGAAAAACAGGCTCCCACGGACAACCGCGGGAGCCTGCTTTTGCTCAACGTGAAGTTACTCCCCTTCGTACACCGAAGCAACCGCCTCCAGCATTCGATGCCGGTCCACCAATCCAAGTGGTTTTCCATTCCCATCCACCACGACCAGCCATTTCCTTGACTCGGCCAGCATCAACTTTATTGCTGCGACCACCGGCAATTCAGGCGAAGCCGTCAGCGGTCCGGGAGACATGAGATCAAAAGCGGTTTCCTTGCCAGCGGAAGGCTTGCCAATGCGGCGCAGCGCATCCAAAATACTCCGGCGTTTGGCCGGTTGAACCCTGGCGACGATATCCGAATCACTGATCAATCCTACGGCTTTGCCGCCGCTGTCCACCACGATCATGCGGTGCGATTGGCTCAATGCAAACTTTTCGATCATCGCCGAAAGGTCTTCATCCTGATCGATCATCGGCACATCGGTGGTCATAATATCGCCGACTGTGCGCACGGCATACAACCGGATTGGTTCTTCCGCGTGGAATTCTGGCTGCGCCTGGGCCACCTGGCGCAGGATATCCAGCCGCGAGAGCATGCCCACCAGCCTGCCGCTTGCACCCACAACCGGAAGACGCTTAAGCCCGGCCTTGACCATCTTCGCGGTCGCTTCGCCCAAGGTAGCCGTATCCAGCACAGTAACAACCGGATGGGTCATCACGTCCCGCACCTGCTGGTGTGAAGCTTCCAACGCGCGCAATTCCCGGTCGATCTCATCTTTGTCCAGCCGGATCGCAATGGATAGGCGCTGCTGGATGCCGGCCCGCTCCAGTAAATCTTCATCGGTAAGGATCCCAACCACTTTACCGGAAGGCTGATCGGTGACCGGCATGACCTTAACCCGCCTTTCCAGCATGTGTTTCCAGGCGGAGTATACCGTTGCTTCCTGTGAAATGGCGACAACATCGTGTGTCATCACCTCGCTCACCAGCCGGTCGGCGGGCAGCGGGTTGAGAAAACGGTGGGTATATTTTACGATCTGCACATCTTCCAGGGTGATCAGCCCTTCCCGCACCATCGGGTACACCAGGTCGATTACCGCTGCGATGTTTTCGGGGGTATCGATGGTTTCAATCACCACCGGCAGGTCGACCGAAAGCACCTCAATCGCCGTGGTGTGGATGCGCGAATGCGCGCCAAATCCGGCGGCTCCGCGAAATACCGTCGCGCCTGCCATGCCTTGCCCGCGTAACGTTTCGAGCAATACACTTTCCAGTGGTTTGCCGCGCCAGCGGTCACTTTCGCCAATATAAATGCGCAAACGTTGGGCTTTCTTGTGTAAGGAAAGATCCGGCATGGTTTCCTCCTTGCCCGCATTTTTATTATA
The DNA here is from genome assembly GCA_937920255.1 of uncultured Anaerolineaceae bacterium. Lineage (GTDB taxonomy): Bacteria > Chloroflexota > Anaerolineae > Anaerolineales > Anaerolineaceae > CALDSL01. The sequence continues at coordinate 2,946 of CALDSL010000112.1, forward strand.
GGGCTTTTCCAAGGTACATCCCCAGCGCCACCCCCACCAACCCGACCAAGGTGCTCCCGAGCACATTCAGCGCGCCCAGCCCCCACTGCCCGCGCGCGAACAGGGTGTAGCTCTCATAACTGAAGGTGGAAAAAGTGGTGTAGGCCCCCAAAAAACCCACCGCGAAGAGCAATCGCCAGCGCGGATCCACCAAAAAACGTTCTGTGGCTAGCGCCAGGAACAGGCCGAGCACCAGGCTGCCGCTCACATTGATGAGAAACGTCCCGTACGGAAACCCGGTCCCCCACCTGCGCGCGGCCCAGTCGCCCAGCCAGAAGCGGGCATTGGCGCCCAACGCTGCGCCAATCGAGATCAGAAGAAATTTTTCCATAGGTTCAACGATTGCAGTTTCCAGTACATCGTTATGCCCGTGAAACAAGAAACCTCTGCCCGGAATCATATCTCAGGCAGAGGCCATCAGCACAAAGGCGGTTTGGATAAGCGAGCCTCATCGCTCAAGAACGATTGTATGCGAGGGAGCGAGAAAGGTCAAGGCAATCAAAATAACAATATTAATCCCTTGCTGCCATCCGGTGAGAGTATAATCGTACCCATGACCACCGAAGCCCCCTCCCCCTCCGGAAAACAAATTCGCCTCACCTCTCTGTCGAACTGCGCCGGCTGAGCGTCGAAACTGAGCGCGGAAGCGCTGGCGCACGTGCTGCGCCCGATCAACAACGTTTTTGAAACCGGTGATTACCCCGACCTGCTGGTGGGGTTGGACAGCCCGGACGATGCCGCCATCTGGCAGTTGGACGACGACCGCGCCCTGGTGCTGACCACCGATTTCTTCACGCCCGTGGTGGACGACCCGTACGATTACGGCGCGATCGCGGCCGCCAACAGCCTGTCGGACGTCTACGCCATGGGCGGGAGGCCGTTCCTGGCGCTCAACATTGCCGCCCTGCCGCCCGACCTGCCGGCCGACATGCTGGCGCAGATCCTGCGTGGCGGCGCGGAGAAGGCGCGCGAGGCCGGGGTGGTCATCGCCGGCGGGCATACCGTGCAAGACAAAGAGCCCAAGTACGGCCTGGTGGTGGCGGGCTTTGTCGACCCGCGCCGCGCGATGACCAAAAGCGGCGCGCAGCCCGGCGACCGGCTATTCCTGACCAAGCCGCTGGGGTTTGGCGTGACCACCACCGCGCTCAAACGCGAACAGGCCAACCCCGAAGACGTGGCTGAAGTGGTGGGGTGGATGAAGCGCCTGAACCGCGTGGCGGCGCACCTGGCCCTCGATGCCGGCGTGCGCGGGGCGACCGACATCACCGGTTACAGCCTGCTGGGCCACGCGCTGGAGATGGCCGCGGCCAGCGTCTGCGCGCTGCGCATTGAAGCTGCTGGCGTGCCATTCGTCTCCTGCGCGCGCAAGTACGCTCGCATGGGCACATTTCCCGGCGGGGCGGCCGATAACCGCATGTATTTCCGCGAGCGGGTCACCTTCGAGGCAGCGTTGAGCGAACCGGACGAGATGCTGCTGTTCGACCCGCAGACCAGCGGCGGGCTGCTGCTGTGCGTCTCCGCAGAGCGGGTTGACGCCTTCCGCGAGCGCGCGGCGGCGCTGAACCAGCCGGTGTGGGAGATCGGCGTGGTGGAAGAGGGGGAAGGCATCCATGTGGTCTGATCTGTCGCTGCCCTGGCAGGCAGCGCTGGAACAGGCCTGGGAAGCCTGGTGCTGCGGCTGCATCCCCATCGGCTGCGTTATCACCAACCCGACCGGGGAAATCATCGCGCGCGGTCGCAACCGCATCGACGAGCCCATTGCTCCGCCGCGCCAGGCGTGCAACAGCCAGTTGGCCCACGCCGAACTGAACGCGCTGCTCGCCATGCCAAACCTGATGCCCGGGCGCCACGACTTCACACTCTACACCACGATGGAACCCTGCCCGCTGTGCATGGGCGCGCTGTACATGTCGGGCGTGCGCGGGCTGAACTATGCCTGCCGCGATAGCTACGCCGGGAGCACCAACCTGTTGGGCAGCACGCCATATTATTCGCGCAAGCCAATCCGCGTCTGCGGCCCGCACAGCGCCGCGCTGGAAACAATGCTGATGGCAGTGTGCTTTGCGTATTACCTGGGCAATTACCCTCCACCGGGTATCGGCATTGTCGAAACCGAGTGGGTCAAAACCGTGCCCGCCGGCGTGGAGTTGGGACGGGCGCTTCACCAGCAGGGGCTGCTGGAACGCCTGAGGGACCAAGCCGTGCCCGCCGCGGCCGCGATTGACCAGATCGCTGCCCTGGTGCCATTAGAACCTTGATAGACGAGAACCACACCCCTCTAACTCCCCCCAAAAGCCGGTCGCGCTTTACGGGCCACGCAAAAAGATTTCACCGCGAAGAAGCGAAGAGCGCGAAGGAAACGCGAAGAAATTTTAAAACGTTTTGCTTCGCGTTTTTCTTAGCGTACTTCGCACCTTCGCAGTGCGCTTTTGTGCGAGTTATCAAATAAGGAAAAACGCTTTTGGGGGGAGGACTCGCTGCTTTCCCTCCCTCCAAAACTGGTTTTCGTTTTGGGGGGAGCGGGAGGGGGGTTGAAGTGCCAACATAAAACGCCTCTTTCTTACAAAAATAATGAATTCGTTGTAACAGAAGGCACGTGGGCACAGCCCCTACACGGCATTCATAAAACCGATTTTTGCCATTAACATTTCTTAGGCAATTTGCAGGAGAAACCGCATGACCGTATCGATGACCTTTGACTCGCGCCGCTCGCCGGTCTACAGCCGGGGCGGGATTGTGGCCGCCTCGCAGCCGCTGGCGGTGGCCGCCGGTCTGCGCGCGTTGGAAGCGGGCGGCAACGCCGCCGATGCCGCCATCGCCACCGCCGCCGGCCTCAACGTGACCGAACCGACCTCCACCGGCC
>CALDSL010000113.1 GCA_937920255.1 uncultured Anaerolineaceae bacterium
GCGGTTCTTCTGGGGCGCGGCGGCGCTGGGCGTCATTTCGGTGGCGCCGGCGCTGTACTCGTACCTGCTGACCTCGCTCGACCCGTTGTGGGAGGAAGTGCTGGCGCAGTTTGCCAACGCGGGGGTGTACACGCCCGCGCCGTGGTGGCTGTTCTTCCTGTTTGGCGTGCCGCTGTTCCTGGCGGTGTGGGGGCTGGTGGTGTGGTTCCGCGAAAAGCGCTGGAGCGATGAGCGCCTGTTCGTGGCAACCTGGTTCGGGGTGGGGTTCCTGCTGCTGTACATCCCCACCGATTTCCAGATCCACATGCTCAATTCGTGGCAGATCCCGGCGGCGATTTTGGCCAGCGACGTGCTCTACCGGCGCGTGATCCCGGCCGTGGAGCGGCGCTTCTCGCGCCCGCCGCTGGGCATTGGCGCCGCCAAGTGGGTCATGGCCGCGCTGATCGTGGCCATTCTGCCCACCAACCTGTACCTGTTTGCGTGGCGCTTTATCGAACTGGCGCGGCATGAGTACCCGTATTTTCTGGAGACCGACTATATTGAGGCGATGGACTGGCTGCGCGAGAATAGCAGCCCGGACGACGTGATACTGTCGTCGCTGGAAATCGGGCAGTACGTACCGGCCATGACCAACAATCACGCCTTTCTGGCGCATTGGGCCAACACAATCCAGTTTTATGTCAAGCGCCAGTCGGCCAGCGATTTTTACACCGTGGACTTCCCCGACGCGCGGCGAGCCGAGATTGCGCGGCTGTACGGCGTGGACTACGTTCTGCACGGTCCGGCTGAGGCCGCCCTGGGCGGTTATGGGCTGGAAGGTTCGACGTGGCTGAAGCCGGTGTTTGAAACCCCGCAAGTGACCGTATACCAGGTGCAGGAAGCGGTGCTTTCGACCGAGCCGGCCGCGCCCTGATGCGCGCGGGTGACGGGGTTGGGATGCAGAAACATCAAGGAGGTTGGGCCGTGAAACGCGGAGTGGAAATTCTTCTCTTTCTCATCTTGTTTGCCGCGAATGTGTACTTCTTCCCGCGCTGGGCCGACTGGGGACAGAATTCGCGCCTGGATCTCACCCTGGCGATTGTGGACCAGGGCAGCTTCGAGATCGGCGACTATTATCACAACACCGGCGACTACGCCAAATTTGAAGGCCGCTATTATTCCGACAAGGCCCCGGGGCCATCGTTCCTGGGCGTGCCGGTGTACGCGGCAGCACGCCCGCTGCTGCAATCGGGGCCGGTGCAGGGGATCATCACGCGGCTGGCCAGCAGCGATGCGTTTGGCAGCACATTGAACGAAGAGGGCACCGGCTTGCAGCAGGAGAAGATCTACCAGGCGCTGGTGCTGATGATCGTCACGATGGTGGTGGTGGCTTTACCCTCGGCGTTTCTGGGGGTGCTGCTCTACCGGCTGCTCAACCAGATCAATGAGGCGCGCGGGTGGAATGTGGCGGCGGTGCTGGTGTGGGGTCTGGCGACGCCAGCCTTCCCCTATTCGGGCACATTCATCAGCCACCAATTGGTGGCGTTCCTGCTGTTTGCCGCGTTCTGGCTGGGCTTTCAGATGCGGCAGGGGCGGCTGTCGCCAGCATGGGCGGGGCTGGTGGGTTTTCTTCTTGGCTATGCCGTGATTTCGGAGTACCCCTCGGCGGTGATCGCGGGCGGCATCGCGCTGTACGTGCTGCTGACCATGCCCGATAAGCGCTGGCTGGCCGCGGCAGTAGTGGGGGGGCTTCTACCGGTGGCGGGGATGATGGCCTACAACTATTCAATCTTCCGCACTGTGCTGCCGGTGGGCTACGAATACTCCGAGCTGTACTCCGAGCAGCACAGCCAGGGTTTCCTCAGCCTGACCTACCCGCATTTTGAGGCATTGTGGGGCATCACCTTTGGGAGCTTTCGCGGGTTGTTCTTCCTCGCGCCGGTGCTGCTGCTGGCGGTGGCCGGGTTTGTGCCGTGGTGGCGCACGAAACGCCTCCGCCCCGAGCTGTACGTGTGCGCCTGGGCGGTGATCAGCTACCTGCTGTACAACGGCTCGTCGATTATGTGGCAGGGCGGGTTCGCGATCGGGCCGCGCTACGTGGTGCCGATGCTGCCGTTCCTGGCGGCTGGCTTTGGCGGGTTTGCCGCGCGCTGGGGCAGGGCGCTGTGGGCCAGGCTGCTGATGGGCATCCTGACCGCCTGGTCGGTATTTGCGGTGTGGGCCGAAACGCTGGGCGGGCAGAGTTTCCCGGATTGGACGCCCAACCCGCTGTTCAACTACTCGCTTCCGCACCTGGCGCAGGGCAATATCGCGCGCAATATGGGCATGGTGCTCAACCTCTCTGGCTGGAGCAGCGTGCTGTTGCTGGTGGTGGTGCTGGCCATCGGGATCTTCCTGATCGCGCGCATCTTGCGCAGCGGTCCGCGCAAGGAGATCGGCGCGGCGCAGAAGGAACCGGCATGAAACGCGGGTTGTGGCTGACCACGCTGTATTTCTTCGCGGCCGGTATTATCCTGCGGCTGCCGTTCCGAAGCCAGTTCCTGTACCACTGGGACTCGGTCAATTTTGCCTTTGGGCTGTTCGAGTTTGACATCCTCAACCACCAGCCGCAGCCGCCGGGGTATATCCTGTACATATTGCTGGGAAGGCTGTTCAAGCTCGTGTTTGTGGAGGCCAACGCCAGCCTGGTGTGGGTGAGCGTGCTGTTCTCGGGGTTGGCGATCGCGGCGCTGTACTGGGTCGCGGCGCGTCTGTTCGACGACCGGGTGGGGCTGGCGGCTGGTGTGCTGGGGCTGACCTCGCCGCTGATCTGGTTCTACTCGGAAGTGGCGCTCAATTACATCATCGATGCCTTCTTTGTGACCGTGCTGGCCTATGCCTGCTACCGCCAACTGCAGGGCGATGGGCGCTTTGTGATCCCGGCGGCGCTGCTGCTGGGGTTGGCGGGCGGGTTCCGGCAGACCACGCTGGTGTTCCTGTTCCCGCTGTGGCTGTTCTCGCTCAAGGGCGTGGGCTGGGGGAAACGGGTCACCGGAACGGCTGTGCTGGGCGCGGTGGTGGTGGGCTGGATGGCGATCATGATTGTGATGAGCGGCGGCTGGGATGCGTTCTGGCTGGCGATGATGAGCCAATCGGGCAGCAACCTGGGCATTTCGGCGGCCAGCTCGGTGCAGTTCCTGCTGCTCAACCTGGCGCGGCTGGGGCTGTTCACCTTCTATGGGTTGATGCTGGCGGCGCTGGTGTTGCCGGTGTTTGTGGTGCGGTTCATTCGCCACTTCCGCCAGACCGTGCGCGAGCCGGTGTGGCAGGTGCTGCTGCTGTGGATCCTGCCGTCGCTGCTGTTTTACCTGATCTTCGTCCAACAGGCGGGATACACATTCACGTATCTGCCGGCGGTGTTCATCCTCATCGCCTTTACGCTGGCGCGGGTAATCGCGCCGTGGGCGCGGCAGAAATTCGCGCTGCGCAGCCCGACTGCCGCCATGGCCGGGGTATTGGTGGCGGCCAATGTGGCCTTCTTCCTGCTGGCGCAGCCTTACCTGTTCGGGTCGGATAAGTTCCTGCTGCGCACGCCCAGCGCGCACGCCATCCGCGACCGCGACACAGTGCTGGGGCAGAAGATCGACTTTATCCGCGCGCAGTTCCCGCCGGAGGAGACGCTGGTGCTGGCGGGTGGGATGGATTTCCGCATCCCCGATTTTTACCTGGCGGATTACCGCATGCCGTTTATATCGCATGATCTGAACCAGCTCACGGCCGAGCATATGCAGCAGGCCGGCAGCATCCGCTACCTGGTGCTGCTGAACGAACTTCCACCGTACCCGAACATTCCATTGGAGGCGTTGCAGAGCGCCATGCCCTCGAACCCGCTGTACTGGACCGAGCTGGGCGCGAATGATGAACTGGTGCTGTCGAAGCAGGAGGGCGTTGCGCTGAGGCGCCGCGCGACGCCTTAAACGAGGGTGAAAGATACGAAATAGATATACAATCGCGGAATTCCCTGTTCTATTGGCGGTACTATCGGTTACAATGAAAATGAGCTGCATCAGGGGAAAATTTAGCAAGGGTTTACCTTATTGGAGGGACAATTATGAGAGGTAAGAAATTAACGCGCAGAGAATTTCTGGCTGCGGTGGCGACAGCCGTTGGCGGTGGGATTTTGATCGAGGCTGGACGGCGGGTGTCAGCACAGACCGATTTGCGTAAGGCGTTCTTCCCGGTGGTGAGTGAGGATGTAAAGCTGGATCCGACTAACACGCCCACCGAAACGAATACCCCGGTTCCCACAGCGACAAAGACCCCCAGACCCTCACGCACCCCAACCACCAAACCGACCGATCCGCCCATCCCGGGCCTGCCGCCGCTGCCGGCGCAGTCGGTGGTGTCGCATGTGCGCCACGCTTCGGTGACGAACTGGACCGGGTCGGATGAGTATTACCGGCATGTGGATCAGGGGAAGGTCAACACGATGCTGCTGGCGGGCCTGCGCGACCTGACCGGGCTGCAAGACGAAGGTGCCATCTGGGATGCGCTGTTCACGCGTATCAGCGCGGGTGGGTATGAATCGGGTCAGCGCGTGGCGATCAAGGTTAACTTTAACTGCGCGACTCTGAATTCCAATAACTGCCAGAATCACGATAACCTGGTGGATACGCTGCCGCAGGTGGTCGTCAGCCTGGTGGAGAGCTTGAACCGGGTCGGCGTTCCGTATAATGCGATTGATATCTACGATGCGACCGCGGGTGGAAAACCTTTTTACCAGTACTTCCGCGACCGCTTCTCCGGCAAGAATGTTCATTTTGTCGGTCTTCCGCAAAGTTGCGGTGGGGTTGAACAGTGTACATACGGGAAACATGAAACCTTAAACGTGACCTTTGATTCGGCGCACCGCAACAATGGATTGAAGGACCGCCAGCTGACCGATACGCTGTATGATGCCACCTACCTGATCAATATTCCCATCCTCAAAGGCCACGGGCCGGGGAACAGCGACACCGGGTTTACCGCGGCGTTCAAGAATCACCTGGGCAGCATCACGTATGTGAACCCCGGCGATCCTTCGCCCGACAATATCCACAATCATATTTATGTCGGCAAGCCGTATTTCAGCCAGAGCGGGGAAAACCCGCTGGTGACGATTTACAAGAACCCGCATATTGGCGGCAAGACGATCCTGACCGTGATGGATGGGTTGTTCGGCGCCGGCGCGCAAAGCTGGGATCATTCGACCTCGCGGGCTTGGGATGTGTTCGGCGGACCGGCCAACAGCCTGTTCTTTGCCATCGATGCGGTGGCGCTGGATTGCGTGGCGGCGGATATTGTGCGTTCGGAACCGTCACAGGCCTGGTATGACATGGGAAGAGATAACGTGCGCCCATATGATTTCCTGCAGCACGCCGCTGCTGCCGGGCTCGGCCGGTTTGAGAGCCAGTACCCGTATAACGGCACGGACAAGTACAGCACGATTGTGTACAACCGGATCAATTTGAGCTAAGGCCGGCGAGAAGAGAATTCGCCCGCCACTGTGGCCGCGAGCCACGGGTTCTCTTCGCGCACCTGTATGCCCTCGGGTTCGCCGTTCCGGTTTGGCGAGAATGGGTTACAATACCTTGAGAAACCAACCCCCAAACCA
>CALDSL010000114.1 GCA_937920255.1 uncultured Anaerolineaceae bacterium
TCGGCGAAGTATTCCGGCATGGCCGGGTACATGATGCGCCCGCCCACCTGTTCCGGCCAGCCCGCGTTGGGCATGACCGAGAAACAGCCTTCCGGGTCTGCTTCGCGCATCAGCTTGAGGATGCGCAGCAACTGGTTTGGCCCGCCCGAGCAATTGACGCCGGTCACGTCCGCCCCAAAGGACTTGATCTTGCGCGCCACCTTGGCCGGGTCATCGCCCAGCAGGGTGCGGTCGTCGCGGGTGAAGGTCATCGAGGCGATGATCGGCAGATCGGGTGCGATATCGCGCGCGGCCTGGATCGCCTCGTGCACTTCGTACAGGTCGGTCATGGTTTCGATGATCAGCACATCCACGCCGCCTTCCACCAGCGCGGCGATCTGCTCGCGAAACGCGGCGCGCGCCTCCTCGGGCTGCACACGCCCAAACGGGGCCAGCCGCACACCCAGCGGGCCCACGTCGCCGGCGATGATCACGTCCTGGAACATGGCGTAGGTAACCCGCCGCAGCAGTTCCACCGCCGCGCGGTTGATCTCGGTCACTTTGTCTTCCAGGCCGTGGCGCGCCAGTTTGTAGGCGTTGGCGCCGTAGGTATTGGTCTGGATCATATTCGAGCCGGCTTCGATATACTGGCGGTGAACGTCCGCCACCAGCGCCGGCCGGGTGAGGTTAAGTTCGTCGAAGCAGTCTTCAAAGCTTACCCCGCGCCCATGCAGCATGGTGCCCATCGCGCCGTCGGAAAGGATCGGTATACCGCTGTTCAGGAGTGTTCGAAATTTTGTGTCGCTCATGGCATTTATCCTTTCATCAGTTGCTCGACGCGGGTTTCACCCGTGTTGTAGTATTTCGCGGCGGGGTGGTGCACGATGATCGCGGCGGTGGACTGCTCGGGCACCAGTTGGTAGGCGCTGGTCAGGTTCAGGCCCAGTTCGGGCTCGGCCGGCAGCAGTTGGAACACTTTGGCATGGTCCACCAGCTCGGGAATGGCCGGGTAGCCCCACGAATATCGCTTGCCCTGCTCAGCCGCCAGCCCAAGCTCGCGGCGGATGTGATTGTGCAGGTAATCGGCGGTGGCTTCGGCCATTTGCACGCCTAAACCGTGGGTGAAGTAGGCTTCGGTGTAGTCGCCCGCGTCCTGCAAGCGTTGGAAGCGGTCGCTGGCCTTCTGCCCCACGGTCACCACCTGCAATGCCACCACGTCCATGATGCCCGATTCGACGCTGGCGAAATAATCCGCCAGACACAGGCGCTCGCCGTCTTCCTGGCGCGGGAAATCGAAGCGGGTCAGCTCGCGCGTTTCGCCGGCCTGCAGCGCTTCCGGGTCGTACACCAGCAGCGAATCGCCCTGCGCCTGCGCCGGCCAGTAGCCATACACGCCCTGCGGGTTGAGCCAGCCTTCGCGCGCGGCTTCTTTGAGCATGTCGTACAGCCGCTGCTGGTACTCGGCCTGCAGTTTTTCCCAGGCTTCGCCGTGGGTGTTCTTGGCGCCCCAGCTCAGCCGGAACAATTCATTCTTGGCCAGGTACTGCGAGACCACCTCCAACGGCATGGAGCGCACCACGCGCGGCCCCCAACCCGGCACGGCCGGGATGGACGGCGCCGGCGTCACATTCGACCGCGCGGCGGCGGATTCGCCTGCCTGCCGGCTCTGCGTCGCGCGCCCCAGTTCGCGCTCGGATTCCAGCCGGTTCTGCTGCAGCAGCCGCTCGCGGCTCTGCGGGTGCGAAAGCTGGTCCACCGTGTCCAGCCCTTCAAAGGCGTCTTTGCAGTAAAACACGCCCGGGGCGTAGAAGCTGCCGTCCTCGGTTTGCAGGATGCGCCGGCCAAAGCGCTTGTTGATCGCCGCGCCGCCGATCAGCACCGGAATCTGCAGCCCGCGCCGCTGCAGTTCGTTGACGATCAGCGGCATCTGCCTGCTGGTGCTCACCAGCAGCGCGCTCAGGCCAATCGCGTCGGCTTTCAGTTCCACCGCCTTGCTGATGATCGTCTCAGCCGGCACCTGTTTGCCCAGGTCGACCACGCTGTAGCCGTTGTTGGATAGGATCGTCTTGACCAGGTTCTTGCCGATGTCGTGCACATCGCCGTAGACCGTGGCCAGCACGATCAGCCCCTTGCTGACGCCTTCCAGCCGTTCCAGGTAGTTCTCTAGGTGCGAGACGGCCTTCTTCATCACCTCGGCCGATTGCAGCACGAACGGCAGGATCAGCTCGCCCGCGCCGAACTTGTCGCCCACCTCTTTCATCGCCGGCAGCAGCACGGTATTGAGCAGTTCCACCGCCGCCGGGGAGCGCTCGCCTTCCGGCGCGCGGTGAATGATCTCGTCGATATCCGCTTCCACGCCGTCCTTCTGGCGGTGCAAAATGCGCCAGTGCAGTCGCTGCTCGGCGGTCATGTCGTGTAGGGCGGCCTGCTTGCTGTCGGCGCGCGCGGCGGGGCCGGTGCCGGCCTGCTCAAAGTGCTCGATCACCCGCTGCAGCGCGTCCGGCCGGCGGTTGAAAATCAGGTCTTCGGCCAGCACGCGCTCTTCTTCTGAAATTTCGGCGTACGGCGTAATATGCGCCGGGTTGACGATGGCCATATCCAGCCCGGCCTGCACGCAGTGGTACAGCATGGTGCTGTTCAGCACCGCGCGCGCGGCGGCAGACAGCCCAAACGACACGTTGCTGACGCCAAGCGAGGTCAGCACGCCCGGCAGCTCCGATTTGATCAGCCGGATGCCCTCAATCGTTTCGATGGCCGAGTTGGCGAACTCGGGGTCGCCGGTGGCCAGGGTAAAGGTCAGCGTGTCGAACACCAAATCGCCCGGCTGCAAGCCGAACTTCCCCACCGCCAGGTCGTGCAGCCGGCGAGCCACTTCCAGCTTGCGCGCGGCGGTTTTGGCCATGCCGGTCTCGTCGATCGTCAGGCAGATCACCGCGGCGTTATAGCGCCGCGCCAGGTCGAAGATGCGCTCAGCCTTGGCCGTTCCGGCCTCGAGGTTGGTGGAATTGAGCAGGCAGCGCCCCGGCGCGGTCTGCAGCGCCACTTCCATCACGTCCGGCTCGGTGGTGTCGAACACCAGCGGCACGCGCACCACCGGCGACAGCGCCTTGACCACTTTGCGCATCAGGAAGGCTTCGTCGGCGCGCTCGGTCAGCGCCACACACACGTCCAGGCCGTGCGCGCCGCTGTCCATCTGCTGCCGGGCGATCTCCAGAATCCCGTCCATGTCCTCGGCCATCACCAGCTTCTTGAATTTGGCGCTGCCCTGCGTGTTCAGCCGCTCGCCGATCAGGAACGGCGCCGGCACCTGCTGCATGGGCGTGGCCTGCACCGATGACGCCAGCCGTGGGTCGCCCAGCACCGGCCGCGGCGCGGCGCGGTGGCCTTCCAGTCGCTGCACCAGTTTTCGCAGGTGTTCGGGCGTGGTGCCGCAGCACCCGCCCACCACGCTGACGCCAAACTTCTCCACGTACTCGGCCAGCGCCTCGGCGAACGGTTCCGGCTCCAGCGGGTAGACCGCCTGGCCGTCCACGTTGAGCGGCAGCCCGGCGTTGGGAATGCACGAAACCGGCAGGCTTGAATTTTCTCCCAGGTAGCGGATCGGCTCGCGCATGTAATCCGGCCCGGTGGAACAGTTCAGCCCGATCACGTCGATGGGGAAGCCTTCCAAAATGGCCAGCACCGCGCCGATGTCGGTTCCCAGCAGCATCCGCCCGGTCACGTCCAGCGTCACCTGCGCCTGCACCGGCAGCCATTCACCGCTCTCGCTAAACGCGCGGCGGATACCCTCCAGCGAGGCTTTGACCTCTAGAATATCCTGCGACGTTTCCACCAGCAGCAAGTCAACCCCGCCTTCGATCAGCCCCAGCGCCTGCTCTTTGAACACCTCCGCCAGCTCGTCAAAGCTGATGTTCGACAGTTCAGGGTCGTCCATCGAGGGCAGCTTGCCCGATGGGCCAATCGAGCCGGCCACAAACCGCGGCTGTTCCGGCGTGCTGAACTCGTCGGCTACGCCACGCGCCAGTTCGGCCGCGCGGCAGTTGATTTCGCGCGTGCGTTCCTGCAGACCATAATCCGACAGGGTCAGGCGGTTGGCGCGGAACGTGTCGGTTTCGATTACGTCGACGCCGGCTTCCAGGAAGGAGCGGTGCACGGCTTGCACCGCCTGCGGGTAGCTGATCACCAGGTAATCGTTGCATCCGTTGGTAACTTCCCCGCCGAAGTGCTCGGCGGTCAGATTCATCTTCTGCAGGCTGGTGCCCATGGCGCCGTCGAAGATCAAAACGCGCTGGTTGAGTGCATCGAGGTATCTGCGGTTCGTGTATGTTCGTTCCATTTTGTCTCCCACCTGGCGTCTGGGCGCCAGTTCATACTGGTATCAAAAATGCCTCTCAAGAGTGAGAGGCACGCGTAAAATCCGTCCTTTTCACCCTCATCTTCCAGAATTTGCCCCACAAGGGAGCGTTTCTGCCGGAATTGGCACCATGCTGGGTTGCAGTGGTTGCCGAGGTTTCACAGGGCCGGTCCCTCCACCTCTCTGGATGAGTGGGTTGGCTTTCGCCATCCAAACTTCGTATTCACAATAGTGTACCACAATTAAAAACTTAGTCAATCATGAATAGGAGCAGTATAGGGGAAATTATGGCAGGAGTTGTGCAACGTTATCTACCTGTGCTGCTGTTATAATGAACCCATACCAACCAGGAGATGACATTCATGCTGCCGTTTGTACCGATCTTACTTGTGGGGATTTTTCTGGCGCTGATCGGGTGGGGAGGCCTGGTGATGCTGGTACTGGTCACCCTGCCGACGATGATCCCTCGCTGGTTGTTCTTCTTCCTGCTCACGCTGGCGGTCAGCGGCACCACCCTGCCGGTGCTTGCCTTCCTGCACCGGCGCTTCCCCTCCGAGCCCCCGGTGGAGTTGGGCGTGGTGGTGCGCGAATCGCTCCTGGCTGCGATCTTTGCCAACCTGCTTGCCTGGCTGCAGTTGGGCCGCATACTCAACCCGGCGCTGGCGGTTTTCCTGGCGGTGGGGGTGCTGGTGATCGAGATCCTTTTACGCATGTACGAGCGCACCCGCTTCAAGCCCAAGGAAACCACCAATGAGTGATCTGCGCGCGCTGCCTTCGGTGGAGCAGTTGCTGCAGACCGAAACCGCCCGGGCGCTTATCGCTGACTACGGACGCCCGCTGGCGCTGGACGCTGTGCGCGCCGCTCTGTCCGATGCGCGCGCCGCGGCCGGTACGCGCCCGCTGCCCGCGCGCGATGAACTCCTCGCGCAGGCCGCAGACCATCTGCGCGCCTGGATGCGCCCCACGCTGCTGGACGTGATCAACGCCACCGGGGTGGTGCTGCACACCAACCTGGGCCGCGCGCCGCTCAGCGCCGCCGCCACGCGGGCCGCGCAGACCGCCGCCCACGGCTACACAACGCTCGAATACGACCTACCCACCGGCGCGCGCGGCTCGCGTTCGGTGCATGCCGAGGAACTGCTGCGCCGCCTGCTGGGCGTGGAAGCCGCGCTGGTGGTCAACAACAACGCCGCGGCGGTGCTGCTGGCGCTCAGCGCGCTGGCCCGGCGCCGGCGGGTGATCATTTCGCGCACCCAGCTGGTGGAGATCGGCGGCGG
>CALDSL010000115.1 GCA_937920255.1 uncultured Anaerolineaceae bacterium
GGCATCCCCAGCCACAGCGTGCTGAACAGCAGCACGGCGTAATCCAGCCGCAGCAGGGTCAGCGCGGCGCCGGCGGCCAGCCAGGCCCAACGCCGGTGCTGGACGGCCAGCAGGATCGCCAGGCTGTAGAGCAGCACCGCCAGCGGTTCGATCAGCCCAAAGCGGAGGTAGAACACGAAGAAGGACGGCCCGGTGACCAGCGCCAGCCACAGGCCAGCCGCGCCCCAGCGCAGCCCGTACGCAATCCCGCGCTCGCCCAGAATCTTGGAAAGCGTCACGGCGGTCAGCAGGGCGCACCAGGCGTTGAGGAAGAACTGCGCCGCGGGCGACTGCCCAAACATCACGTGCAGCCCGCCGGTGATGTAGGGGTACAGGAATTTGTAGATCAGCGGCGGGCGGTTGAACTGCAACGGGTCGCCCGAAGTGAAAATATAGCGCGCGATCACCTGGTAGCGGAAGTTGTCTTCGCCGTCGGGGAACAGCTCAATCTCGCGCAGGTCGCCCAGGTCGAGCCGCAGCAGCAGAACAAGCAGCACCAGCCCCACGCCGGCCAGTAGCGCGCGGCTCAGCCGCAGCCCGTCCGAGAAGCCGCCCAAAAAACGCGCGGCCAGCAGCGCCAGCGCGGCGGGCAGGATGAACCCCTCCACCTGCGCGGGAGTGAAGTAGGCCGCGCCCCAAAACGCGCCCAGCGCCCAGGCGGCCAGGAACAGGTCCATCGCGGCGATGCGCCCGGCGCGATATTTGCTCCGCAGCGCCCATGCCAGCCCGAACACGGCAGCCAGCAGTAGCAGTGCGTCCGCCAGCCAAGCCAGGGCGCGCGCCGCTACCAGCGCGCCTTGCGGCGGCGCCGACTGCCACGCCTGGTCAGTGCTGAACGGGGAAATGGTCGTCCCATCCGGGCGGGCGATGAGCGGGATGAGCTGGTGGTCGCTTTCGCCGGCGTAGATAAATAAGCCTTCCACAGTCACGGCAACATGCGCATAGGTGGCGCTTGGGTCAACGGCCGGCGGACTTTCGCCCGGGCGCAACACCAGACCCGGCTCGGCGCGGCCATCCGGCAGGGTCAGGGAGATGCTGGCCTCCTGCTCGCCGGCCACCTGGAACACCAGACGCTCGCCGGGCTGCAGCGTCACCGCGCCGCGCGCTTCCAGCGCGAACCAGCGCTGCCCGAAGTCGTAATCGTCGGTGATGAACCACTCCAGCGGGAACTGGCGCGTGTGCTCGTAGGGCTGGGTCATCACCACCGACTGCCATGGCCAGATGGTGCTCTCGTAGGTTCTCTGCCACTGGCGTGCTTCCAATTTTTCCGGGCTGGTATAGATGCGCACGCCAAAGCCGGGTTCCGGCAGCAGCAGCGTGCCGCCGATCTGCGCGCCCAGTGCCGTCAGCGCCAGCGCGGCCATCCACCCGCGGCCAAAGGCGCGCCAGCTCAACAGCAGCGCGGCAGGCAGCACCAGTGCGACCAGGATGAACTCCAGCGGGCGGTCCCACGGCAGCCCGTCGACCGGCGCGGATGCGATCCCCGGCAGGGCCGCCGCCCCCAGCAGCGCCAGCGCCGAGATCACCGCCAGCGGGCGCGAGGCGCGCGAAGGCTGCGCCGTGGTGGTATGGCGCGGCGGGAAAAACCAATAGAACTCGAGCAGCGCGAGTTGTGCAAACCCCAGCAGCGGGGCCAGCCGCAGCGCGCTGGCCGGGGAGAGGTCCAGCGCCAGCAGCGCGGCGAACAGCAGCAGGTTGGCGCCAACCGGCAGCAGCCCGGCGCGCGCCAGCCAACCCACCAGCCGCGCCTGCCCCTCGGCGGAGCGGCGCAGGCGCAGCCCCAGGCCGGTAAGCAGCAGCGCTCCCAGCAGCAGCCCGGCGATCATCACCCAGCGCGAAAGCGAGCGCCCCAGCAGTAGCGCGTTTTTGGGGTCGGCCGGAATGAGGAACGTGCCCAGCGCCGCGACCGCGGCTTCGGCGGCCAGCAGGAGTAAAAAGGCGGCGGGCGAAACCTTGCCGCGCAGCGGAAATGAGGTGTGGGTTTGCATGCGAATGGGTTGCCGGTCCTACCGGCAATTATAGCCGATGCGCGCTTATGGTCAGGCGGTTTGGGTGAAGCAGGCTTGCTCCACCTGCTGCCAGGTCTCCCCGCTGTGGGGGTCCAGGTACTGGCCAAACAATGGGTAAGCCGCGGCCAGTTCTTCGGCCATGCGCCCGGCCACGCGCCGCACCGAAAAATGCGCGTTGGGAGCGCTGCGCAGGCGGATGAAGTGCAGCGCGGCGCGCAGGTTGAAGCTGAGCAGCACCCGCCGGTTGTACCCGTTGGGAACCACGTACGATGCGGCGTCCGGGTTGATCGTGGCGATGCGCTCGTAGGTCTCGCGCACGGCGTCCATCGCGGCGCGGTAGTCGCTCTCCAGCCCGGCGGCTGCCATGTGGCGCGGCACAGCGTAGCCCAGCCGCGCGGTCAGCGCCTGCGGGGTTTGGGTCATCATGCGGTGGCGTTTGACCTCAAAATACGCGCCCTGATCCATGACCACGTCCACCGTGCAGCGTGAATATTCCAGCTCGCGCAAGGGGATGTCGAACTTGCCCAGGCTGCCCAGCAGCGTGTGCGCCAGCGCCGCGCGCTCGTCGGGCAGCGCCGACTGCACCTGCGCCAGCGCCGCGGCATAATCCAGTCCGCCAAAGCGGTACAGCGCCGCAGCCAGGATGCTGTCTTCCGCGCCGCGGTCGCAGCCGGCCAGGGAGAACCAGTCCGCGCCCGAGGTGGGTGGCAGGCCGCCGGCGCGCATGGTCAGATCGCGCGCCGCGCCTTCCAGGTAGGGCAGCGCATCGGCGTACTTAACCAGCGTTGGCACCTCGCCGCGCGCTGTGCGCTTGACCTCCTCGCCGATGCTGCGCACCTCGTCCAACGGGTGGCTGAGCATCTTGGAGATGGCGTGCTCCAGCGCGCGCGCGTTGATGGTCATGCCCACATTAGCCAGCGAGGCCGCCGGCAGCAGGAAACGGCACACGTCCACGTACTGCGAACGCAGCCGGCGCTCGTAAGCCGCGTCGCTCTCGCCGTCCTGGCGCGGGGTTTCCGTGGCCACGGCGTCGCGCACCAGCGGCAGCGCGCGCAGGTAGGTATCGAACAGCAGCGAAAGCGTGTCGGCAAACGGGCGCTCGAGTGCGCTCCCGGCCAGTTCGGCGGGCAGGTAATAGTTCTCGCGGTCCCACTTCTGGTAGCGCGTCGATTTTTCGGTATAGGACGCCAGCCGGTTCGATTCGAGCGTTTCCACCGCCAGCCGCGAGACGTTCTCGAGCGCGATGTGCAGCACGGCGTGTTCGGCCACGGAAGCGTGACCGTACCCCACCACCCACTTTTCGTGGAATTCGGCCGACTTTTCATCGGTCAGCTCGGCGGCGATCTCGCGGAACGACTGCGGCGAGCGGGCTGTCTTGGCAAACGTGACCGCGATGGTCTCAGGGTTCAGTTTTTGGGGGTCGAGCAGGTAAATCTGGCGCTCAGGCGGCATGCTCCAGCACCTCGCGTGTCCGGGCAATATCCTGATGGATCTGGTCCAGCAGGGCCTGAATCGACGGGAAGCGCTGCTCGCGGCGCAGGTATTCGATAAACTCGAGCTGCAGCTTCTGGCCGTACAGGTCGCGGTCAAAATCCAGCAGGTGGGTTTCGATGCGGGCAAACACCGGCTCGTTTTCAAACGTGGGCCGCACGCCGATGTTGGTGACCGCCGCGTGGCGTACGCCGTCGACCAGCGCCCAGGATGCGTACACACCCACCGCGGGCACAACGCGCTCCTGCCACACCGACAGGTTGGCGGTGGGGATGCCCAGCCCGTGGCCGCGCCCATCGCCGCGCACGATTTCACCGCTCAGCGCGTAGGGGCGGCCGAGCAACTCGGTCACTTCGCTCACGTTGCCGCGGTTGAGCAGCGCGCGGATACGGCTGGACGACACCGGTTCGCCGCCGATTTCATACGGCTCGGTCAGTTCCAGGGCATAGCCCAACTGTTCGCCCAACTCGCGCAGCCGCCCGGTGTTGCCTTCGCGACCACGCCCCAGGGCGAAATCGTAACCAACAAACAGCCGCTGCAGGCCGAGGTGCGCGCTGAGCCAGCGCATAAATTCTTCAGCGGTCAGCGCCGCCATCTGCCGGTCAAACCGCAGGGTGACGACTACGTCCACCCCCAGCGCGTCCAGCAGCGCGGCGCGTTCTTCGGGCGTGGTCAGAAAGAACGGCCCGTTGGAACCACGCAGCACCACCGAAGGGTGGGGGAAAAAGGTGACCACCACCGCCGGAACGCCGGCCTGGTGCGCCCCATCCACCAGCCGCCGAATCACCGCCTGGTGGCCGCGGTGCACGCCGTCGAACGATCCGATGGTCGCCCAGGCGTGATCCAGGTACAGATCGTCCAGCGCGGTGAGGTGCTGCATCAGGAGAAAAAGACCTTACGCGGCTGCCATTCGTTTGCCTCGGGCACCCATTCCAGCAGCGCCACCAGCTCGCCCTGCTCGCTGACACCGCGCGCCCAGGTGTTGTTCTCGGGCGGGTCGCCGGGAACACGGTGGCCATGTCGCACGGCCTCCACCTGCTCGTGGGTCAACTCGAGCGCAGGCCAATCGGAGAGCGCGTCGGCGGCCGGGATCAGGTACTGGTACCAGGTGCCAAGCTCAAAGGCTTCGCGCAGCTTGCGCAGCGGCACGGCATCGCGCAGGGTGAAGCGCCCGCTTTTGGTGCGCCGCAGCCCCACCAGGTGCGCCCCGCAGCCCAGCACTTCGCCCAGGTCGTGCGCCAGCGAGCGCACGTAGGTTCCCGACGAGCAGTACACGTCGATGACCGCCTCGGGCGGGGCCCACTCCAGCAGCTCCAGGTTATAGACCTTGATCCTGCGCGGCTGCAGTTCCACTTCTTCGCCCTCGCGCGCCATTTCATACGCCTTGCGGCCTTTCACTTTCACAGCGGAGTAGGGCGGGGGAACCTGCTCGATCTCACCAATAAATTGTTGGAGCGCGTTTTCGAACTGCTCTTCAGTCACGTTCACTGGGGCGGAACTGGTTACGCGGCCTTCGGCGTCGTAGGTGTCAGTGGTGGCGCCCAGGCGAACCACGGCCTGGTAGCGCTTGTCGGAGGCGGAAACGTACTCGCTCAGCCGCACCGCCGGCCCGATCAGGATGACCAGCACCCCCGAGGCGCGCGGGTCCAGCGTGCCGGTATGCCCGGCGCGCCGGATATTGGTTCCCTTGCGGACAATTTGAACAACGTCATGCGATGTGAGGCCAACCGGCTTATCTACGACAAGCACTCCGGAAATGGCGTTCTTGATATCAAAATTACTGTCATCCATGG
>CALDSL010000116.1 GCA_937920255.1 uncultured Anaerolineaceae bacterium
GGGATGAAGGCCAGCATAAAGCTCATGGCAAAATAGCCGATCTGCAAGTCGGTGACGCCGTAGAACTGCGCCGCCGGCCCGGTGATGGGGGCGAAGGAGATCCACAGGATCTGGATGGTCAGGTTGATGAACATGAACACAGCCAGGACGACCCAACGGTAGGGGTACAGTCGGTACGTTTTTTCTGCCATGCTGCCTCCGATTGAAGAGAAAAACATCACGAATGCCACGAATATGATCTATCGGTTTTTTTGTGGTTTTGCGGCGCGAAGCGCCGCAAAACCACAAAAAATCACGATGAAGTCCTCTTACCCGTTCAAGCGTTTATAGACACCCTTCATCTGCCGGTAAATTTGCTGGAATACTTCGAACTTTTTGGTGTACACGGCCGCGGCGCGCGGGTCGGGGGTGTACTGGTGTTGGAACTGTACCAGGCGGGGAACGTCGGCGAAACGGATTTCACCCAGGCCGGCTGCGGCGATCCAGGCCGCGCCGCGCGCGTTGGCGTACACGGGTTCGCTCACCTGGCAGATCTCCACGCCCAGCGCGTCGGCGAAGATCTGGCACCACACGTCCGACTGCGCCCCGCCGCCGACGATGTGGATGCGCGCCACCTTGCGCCCGAGGAATTTCTCCACCGGGCTCATCAACCAGCGCGTGTTGAGGGCGATGCCTTCCAGAAAGGCGCGGATCACGTCTTCGCGCGTGTTGTGCAGGGCGATGTTGTACAACCCGGCGCGCAGATTGCGGTCATCGACCGGAGCGCGCTCGCCCCAGATCCAGGGGGTATAGAGCACGCCGTTGGCCCCAGGCGGCACGCGCGCGGCGATCTGATCCAGCACCTTGAAGATATCTGGCACGTCGGCTTCCTGCAACAGCTCGTCTTTGTGGTACAGAATCTGGTCACGCAGGTAGGTCAGGTTGCCACCGGCGGTGGCCTGCAACGCGGTCAGCAAGTAGCGACCGGGCAGGGCGCACGGCACGGAGGCCATCGAGGAGAAGATATCGGTCTTTTTAAAAGGCACGTGGGCCGAGAGCCACGAAGACGTGCCGATGTAGAGATGGGGCAGGTAATCTTCCACCGTGCCCGCGCCGACGGCGGCTGCGGAGGTATCAATGGCCCCGGCCACCACCTCCACGCCCAGCGGCAGGCCGAGCTGCTCGGCCACCGCGGGCAGCAGCGGGCCGAGCACTTCGGTGCAGGCCACCAGTTCGGGCAGCTTGGCGGCGTCCACGCCGCAATCGCGCACCAGGGCGGGGTGGTAGTGGATGGCATCCGGGCGGCGGTTGTCGGTCACCCAGGTGGTGAGGATCGAATCGTAGGTGGCCACGCGGCGGCCGGTCAGCCGCAGGTTCATATAATCCAGCACGTTGAGGAACTTATCGGTGCGCGCGTAGATTTCGGGGAACTGCTCGCGGATCAACAGCATGTGGGCGGCTGGGTCTTTACCGGTCATGGACGGCATGCCGCCGGTGAGACGCACCCAGCGCAGAGTGTTGCGCAACCCGGCCCCGGTGAGGTTGAGCGTGCCCTTGAAGCGCTGTTTAAGGTAGGGCGCGCCGCGCATGTCCATCCACATCACGCAGTTCATCAGCGCGCGGCCTTCGCGGTCGACCGGCACCGTGCCCTCGCCCTGGGTGGAGCAGCACACCGCGCGCACCCGGCCGGGATCGGCCAGCCCGCGCGCCAGCAGCCGCCCGGCGGTGGACAGGAACGCCGACCACCACTCCTCCGGCGACTGTTCCACCCCGCCGTCAGCGGTGACCTGAATGTCAAGCGGCTGGCTTTCCCAGCCCAGCACGCGCCCGCCGAGGGTGATCAACGCAACTTTCATGCTGGACGTGCCCAAATCGACGGCGAGGAAAACAGGTTCGGTGGGTGGGTTCATGGGGATTTGCCTGAAGTGGGATTGTTGATTTAATCATACAACCATATTCACCGCGAAGAAGCAAGGAAAACGCGAAGAAATCTACAATGAAAAGCCGGTCACACGATGTATTTCACGCAAAATGATCCAACCAGCAGACGCCAATGTAGGGGTGAAGCATTCGGTTGGGCCAATGTGTGTCAAGGATCGACGATCTCCGAATGCTTCACCCGGGCAATATCGGATAGACTCACGCTGCAGCCGGCAGAGGCTTGGGCGAAGCATCCGGAAGGATGGGTGGTCTTGTACTGCGTGATTCGACCGGATGCTTCGCCCCTACACAAGATTGTTGTTGAATGATCAAATAAGCCACCGTGTACAGTGATTCTTGATTACAACCCTTCCACACTCGACAACACGATGTCGAAGCGCAGCAGGGCGTCATCGATGACTTCGCCGGTGTCGGCCATGCTGGTGTACATGCGGCTGCCGGCCAGGGTGATCAGGCCGCC
>CALDSL010000117.1 GCA_937920255.1 uncultured Anaerolineaceae bacterium
GATTTACAAATATTGTATAAATATAAGGGAAGGATTGCAATTACAGAGTCATTGCAATCATTTGTTGAATATTTCCGGGATCGCCAACCAATATTGAACCTTTCTGTCCTCGCAAGGTACATACTTGAGAGAGACAGAACCCATGCGAGCACAACTTGCCATTCCTCTGAAACGGCTAGAAACGCAGCCTGCCATGACGCAACCCGTTGAAGACCTCGACATCATCCGGCGCATGACAGCCGGAGACGACGATGCCATGCGCGATCTGTACGCGCTGTATGGCCAGCGGCTCTATGCCTACGCCTTGCGCCTAACGAATGATCCGGCCACTGCCGAGGACGTGACGCAAGGCACGCTCGTCGCAGCGTGGCGCTCAGCCGGCGCCTTCCGCGGAGAAGGACGGCTGATCGCGTGGCTGTTGGGCATCGTCCATCACACGGCGATGAAAACCCTGCGCGGCGAAACGCAATCGCTCGACGATGCGGTGGAAGAGATCGCCAGCCAGGATCAGCCGTCGCCGGAGGAACAGGCGCAGACCATGGATGAGAGGCGGCGGGTACGCCAGGGCATGCAAAGTCTTTCAGCCCAACACCGCGCCGTTCTGGACCTCATTTTCTACCAGGGCTTGTCTTTTCGCGAAGCGGCGCAGGTGTTGAACGTCCCTGTTGGCACGGTCAAGAGCCGCCTGAGTTATGCGCGTGACCATCTGCGCGGCGTGCTGGCGCGCACGGAGGAAAGATGAACCACGAAGAACTGCTGATTCGCTATGCCGCCAATCAAATGCGTGACGGCGAACGCATCGAATTTGAAAAACACCTGGCGGGATGCCCTGGCTGCCAGTCGGATCTGCTTCTCTGGCAGTCTCTCGCAAACGAAGTCACCGCATCAGCCTCCGCCGTGATTGCACCTGCCCACCTGGCCGAGACTGCGCTGGAAGCGATCCACGCGCCGTCGAAGCTGGCGCGCGCCTTCCGGAGCATGGTCCAACTACTGCGTACGCAGCTGCTTCTCATGCACACTGAATTATGGATCGGCTCGGCTGCGTTGATGTTCATTTTTTTGGCGATGGCGTTTCTAGTGGCGCGCATGGAAGTGCTGCACTTTTTCATCCCCCTGATAGCCGCCGGCACGGTCACCCTGATCTACGGCTCCGAGCACGATCCTGCTGCCGAGTTGACCCTTGCCACGCCCGTCTCGCCGTGGAAGATTTTGCTGGCGCGGCTCACGCTAGTTTCTGCTTACAACGTCTTTCTCGCGTTGTGCGCCACATTCCTATTGGTTCTCATTCTGCCGCCACAGGCACTCGGCGAACTGATCCTCGGCTGGCTCGCACCGATGACGTTTCTATCGGCGCTGGCGCTGCTGCTTTCGCTGTGGATCGGCACCAGCAATGCTTTGTTGATCGCGTACACGCTGTGGGCAGCACAGTTTCTGGCTCTGACTTCCGTGGGGGAGTGGTTTGCATTCCTGACCCCGTGGTTCGAGTCGTACCGCCAGTTCTGGAATAATCCGGTCTTGCTTCTCCTCTTCGGTTTTGGATTAATGCTGCTGGTGCTCTGGTCTGCGGGGCGTGAACAGGTGCAATGGCACCGGTCTGTAACACAATAAAACCCGCTTCGTCACCGCGAGCCGCGTTCCTGTTCGCCTGTCGCGCCGCAAGATTAAAAGATCACTGGAGTTTCGATGTCTCAATTTTTCGGCATAATGCGCCATGAATTCAAGATGTACCTGAGCCGCCCCGGCTTATGGATCGCCTATGGGCTGGTTTTCATCTTCTATACCGTCACATTCCTGTACCCTTCGCCCGATGAAGAAGTGATCATTCTCACCGGGAAACAGACCTGGCAGTACGCCGGACAGATGGCGTACACTTTCAATCTGTTTTTGCCCGTCCTGGTTGGCATCCTCTCCGCAGACCGCTTGCTGCGGGATTTCCGTGGGGGCATCCGCGAATTACAGGAGAGCACTCCGCTTACGTTTGCCACCTACACCCTCGGGAAATATTTCGGCATCCTGGCGGCGTCGCTCGCGCCTGTGCTGGTTTGGGTATGGCTCATCTCGGCCTTGTTCGTCGCCTTCAGGAACGTGCCCGTCCAGTTTCTCTACGCCATGACGGTGGCATTCTTTGCGATGATCGCGCCGGCCTTCGCGTTCGTGATCGCGTTCTCGCTGGCATGCCCGCTCATCATGCCGCTGCGCGTATATCAAATATTGTTCACCGGCTACTGGTTCTGG
Organism: uncultured Anaerolineaceae bacterium; assembly: GCA_937920255.1. GTDB lineage: Bacteria > Chloroflexota > Anaerolineae > Anaerolineales > Anaerolineaceae > CALDSL01. Next base: position 2,236 of record CALDSL010000117.1, read on the forward strand.
GGCAACTATATCAGCCCGGAATACTTCCCCACCCTCAATGGTACCCTGCTCACGGTCAGCGGGGTGTTTGCCTATCATGGATATTTCCACGGCTTTATCAACGCTGCCGATCCGTTGAAGTACTCCGCCGCGGATGCGACCCTGAACCTGATCGTGCTCGGGCTGATCGTCGCCGCGGTGATGGTCGTGCTCAACCGTTACCTGCAGTGGAAGTCGCGCCGCGCATAGGACAATCGAATGAAACGCTTTTCGTTGAAATACACCCTGCTCACCTACCGCTTCGACCAACTGTGGTTCCCGCTGGCGTTTTGGGCGTTCTTCGTCATCCTGACCTTGCTGTTGCGAGATCAGGTGGAAGATTTCGACATCGCCCGCGCCTACATCGGCGTCGCCATCCCGCTCGTGGGTGGGTTTATGGCTGCCCATGCCATCCTGGATGATCCCGCCATCGAACTGCGTTTTGCCACTCCCATCCGAGCCGCGCAAATCCTCTTTGAGCGCACGTCCCTGATCCTGCTGATCCAGGCCGTGTGCGCGCTCGCTTTCATTCTCTTTGCCCTGCTCACCGGCGTAGACTTTACCCCGCTGGGCGACGCTTTCCACCTGCAGTTGGCATGGCTCGTGCCAACGGTAGCAATGATTGCCCTGGCAACCTTCGGCGCAATCCTCGGCGCGCAGACCATGACCGGCGCTTTCCTGGTAGGGTTGGTATGGATCATCCAGGTAATCATCCGCGACGGCATGGCGGTCAACAACTGGAAGTATGCCTATCTGTTCATGGGCATCCTCAACCCCGAACATCCCGACCTGGCATCCAATCAAATTGCGCTCTTCGCCGCTTCCGCCATCTTTCTGTTCTTCGCCTGGCGGCTGCTGAATCGACAGGAACGATATATCTAAAAGCTCTTGAAGGAAAACATCATGATTCAAATTACCGGACTCACCAAAACCTACGGCACGGGAAACAAAAGCGTTCACGCTCTGCGGGGTGTGGATTTGCAGATCAACGCTGGCATGTTCGGCTTGCTCGGCCCCAATGGCGCAGGTAAGACCACCTTCATGCGCATTCTGGCCGGCATCGTCAATCCCAGCGGCGGTTCCATCCGCGTGGACGGGCACGACCTCACCACCGAAGCGGGCAAGCGGGCTGTCAAATCCATGCTTGGCTATCTGCCGCAGGAACTGGGCATGTACGCCGAACTGACCGCCGAACAATTTGTGGATTACATGGCGATCCTGAAAGGCCTGGATGACAGCGCCAAACGCAACAAACGCGTGAGTGAGGTGCTGGATATGGTCGGCCTGCGCGATGCTGCGAAACGCAAGATCAAAGGCTTCTCTGGCGGAATGAAGCGCCGCGTTGGGATCGCCCAGGCTTTGGTCAACAACCCCAGGATCCTTATCGTAGACGAGCCAACTGCCGGCCTTGACCCCGAAGAGCGGATTCGTTTCCGCAACCTGCTGGTCAACCTTGCCGCGGAGCGGGTGGTGTTGTTATCCACGCATATCGTCGAAGATATCGGCCAGACCTGCCGCGATCTCACCGTGCTCGCCAGAGGACAGATCATCTTCCGCGGCAGCCCGCTGGAGATGCTCAAAGCCACCGAAGGCCACGTGTGGACGTACACCACGGCGAGCCTGGAAAAACCCAACCATGACCTGACCGTGGTCTCGATGCTGCATCTTGCCGAAGGGACGCAGTACCGCCTGGTTGGCGCGAGCGCCGATGGATACCCAACCGCCCAGCCAACCCAGCCCGGGCTGGAAGACGCCTACGTGTGGCTGATGAAGCAGGCCAATTAGGAAGAACTGGTACGGTAGCGGAGAGCGCCTCATTGCGAAATTCAGCTTATACTTTTCGCTTGTCGAATTTCATAATGACCATCGCCGGGAACATGATTGGGACATTCAGCAGAAAAAATACAAGTTCAAAAACAAACTTGCTGTTTGGGACCGACACGCCTCTGAACCTGCTTAAAACGGCGTCCCAGGTATTCCCGTATAAATTGCCAAAATAGATCATCCTGATAAAGAGAATGATTTGATTTGCGGTCTGTTCACCGTAAAAATCAAACAATTTTTTCGTCATCGCGGGGTCCGGGTTTCGGTCCGTTTCCGCAAAGTGCTGCGCGTACAACAGCGCCATAGCCTCAAATCCGGTCGCATCTGCCTGGAACTGAAGATTGAGCAACTTCCTCACTTCTTCTTCGCTGATCCCACTTTCTACAGCCTGCTTTGCATGAAACCACGCGCAGTAAATACACCCATTAACCGCAGTCGTGACCATCATAATTTTCTCGTTAAATGCTCTGGTAACTTTTTTATCTCGCATGGCCGCAGCAATTTTTGGAAAGTTTACCAGCAAGAACCGGATGTCTTTCGCCATGCTTTCCGCGGTAAATATCTTTTTGTTAAAGATATTTCTTGTACCCATTATTTTTCCGTTCGCGCATACCAATTTAAAAATCGCTGTTGCACCATATCACACTCCATCTTCCATTATACAAAGCACTGGAATCTACGCGCAAAAACAAAAAACGCCCTCCAAATCTGGAAGGCGCTTCTTTATCTTGGATCAGAAACGTCCTGCGCATGAGAACGCACCGGTTGATATTTATATCAGCATCGTTCCCTTAATGAGGATACAGCAACACAACTTATGCCTGCATCGCCGGTCGGAACTTATACCCGTACACCAGCACTCCACGACCTTCGCCATCTTCGCGCAATTTGCGCGTGACCATTTCCACCGGCATGCCGATCTCGACAGGCTGGTCGCCCAGGTCGGTGAGCTGCGCGGTGACCACGGGACCCTCGTCCAGTTTGACCAGGGCGACGGTGTAGGGGGTGTTCTGTTCATACCCAGTGGGGGCGTCGTGCATCACGGTGTAGGAGTACACTTCTCCGCGCCCGCTGAAGGCGTACTGTTCTTTGGCTTCGCCGCCGCAGTGGGGGCAAACGTCGCGCGGCGGGAAGATCTTGCCGCTGCAGTGCGGGCATACTTCCCCCACGAGGGCATAACGCTGCTGCTTCAAACGCCAATGGCGAGGTACTTCCATAGTTGATTCGTTCCCTTTCTTTGTCTTCGCTGCATTACTATATCCGCGGGAACCTCTCAAATCCTATCAGACCTTGCAGTTTGACTATCAAAGACTCGCCTTTGAGGGAAGAGAGAGATAAACGCATCACGAATGGAACAAATAAGCCGAATGAACACGAATATTTTCTAGAATTTATTCGTGTCATTCGTGCTATTCGCTCATATTCGTGATTAAGTAATCCCAAGAACATAAATCACGAATGGAAACGAATAGCACGAATGCCACGAATAATACATAAAATATTCGTCCCATTCGGCTTATTCGTTCTATTCGTGATGCTTTTTGCCTTTATCCCAGGATCTTTGTCCCGCACTCGGGGCAGAATTTAGCGCCTTTGCCGTCCGTGCCGCACTGCGGGCACACCGTGGATGCCGGCGCCTGTTCGATCTTGGTGCCGCATTCGGGGCAGAACTTGGCCCCACCGGCCTGCGCGCCGCACTTGGGGCAGGCGCCAGCCGCCGCTGGCTGGGCCATCTGCGCGCCGCACTCGGGGCAGAACCTGGTGCCCGCGGCGGCCTTTGTGCCGCACGACGGGCAGTTGGCCAACGAAGTCTGCGCGCGCTTGACCGCTTCTTCCGCGCCCCGCAGCGCGTCGCCCAGGCCAAAGGCGTTGGCAAAGCCCTTCAGCGCCGCCCCGGCCTGCGCCCCGCGCGCTTCGTTGATCTCGTTGGTGCGCGGGCTGTCTTCCTGGCAGAAGCCGCTCTGCGTGTCAAAATCCGACAGGCACACGATGCGCAGGCAGGTGGGGCACTCGCGGAAGTGCTCCTGCGCCTGCTTCCAGGCCGCCTCGAGCTGCGGCTGGGTCATGCTGTAGCTGTAGCGTGGATCTTCCCCGGTCACGCTGTTGGCCACGGTGTTGCCTACCAGCGGCACCTTGCGCAGCAGCCCGCCCAGCGCCTGACGACCCAAATCCTGGGTCAGGGTATTGCCCATATCCGGCTGGCTGCGAAATTCGCGCCCGCAGGTGTCACAGTAAAAGACGGCGTACGGTCCGAGCCCATCGTTGCGGACATCGTAACGGGGCATGCGGGAAAAGTTGGCCATAATATTCTCCTATGGATGCATGATGATGGGGTCTTCCGTTAGTTTAAGGATACAACGCGCAAGTGTCAAGCCGGTTACACGCCCACCAATGCCTCCACGCTGATTACAGAAATGAAAGCCGCCGGGCGGCCAGCAGCCCGGCGGCGAACACGAACGCCCGCTTTTACAGACCGCGGGCCATGTGGTAGTACAGATCGTTCCAGCGCAGTTGCTGTTTGAAGGTCTCGACGTTGGTGTTCTCGTCGATCAGCAGGAACTCGATCCCCGCCATTTCGGCAAAGTCGCGCAGGTGCTCGGCGGTGACGGCATAGCTGAAGCTGGTGTGGTGCGCGCCGCCGGCGTAAATCCAGGCCGCCGCGGCGGTCTTCAGGTTGGGGCGCGGCAGCCACAGCGCGCGCGCCACGGGCAGCTTGGGCAGCGGCTGGTCGGTGGGAACCACATCCACCACGTTGGCCACCAGCCGGAAGCGGTCGCCCATGTCCATCATTGATGCGCCGATGGCCGGGCCGGTGTTGGCGTCAAAGATCAGGCGCACCGGGTCGGCCTTGCCGCCGATCGAAAGCGGCAGCACTTCCAGCTTCGGCCGATTGGCCGCAATCGATTCGCAGATCTCGAGCATGTGCGCGCCCAGCACCTTGTCGCCGTCCGCGCTGAAGTGGTAGGTGTAATCTTCCATAAAACTGACCCCGCCCTTCAGCCCGGCGCTCATCACCTTCATCGCCCGCACCAGCGCTGAGGTCTTCCAGTCACCTTCGGCGCCAAAACCGAAGCCATCGCGCATCAGGCGCTGCACCGCCAGCCCAGGCAGTTGCGCCAGACCGTGCAGGTCCTCAAAGGTAGTGGTAAAGCCCTTGTACCCGCCGCCGGTGAGGAAATTGCGCATGCCCACTTCGATGCGCGCGCCTTCGCGCAGCGAGGTGTTGCGCACCCCGCCCGGCTGCAGCGCCGCGGCCACGTCGTACTCGTCCAGGTACGACTGCATCATCTTGTCAATGTCGGCGTCGCTGGCGTCGTTCACCGCGCGCACCAGGTCGCCAATGCCAAAGCCGTTGACGCTGTAGCCAAATTTAATCTGCGCCGATACCTTGTCGCCCTCGGTCACGGCCACGTCGCGCATATTATCGCCAAAGCGCGCGAACTTCGCGCCCTGCCAGTCGGCCCAGGCTGCGGCAGCGCGCGCCCACGCGCCCAGGCTGGCCTGCACGTCTTCATCCGCCCAGTGGCCCACCACCACCTTGCGCTCCAGCCGCAGCCGGCTGCCGATGAACCCAAACTCGCGGTCGCCGTGCGCGGCCTGGTTCAGGTTCATAAAATCCATGTCGATCTCCGCCCACGGGATTTCGCGATTGTACTGGGTGTGCAGGTGCGCCAGCGGTTTGGACAGCGCCGTCAGCCCGCCGATCCACATCTTGGCCGGCGAGAAGGTGTGCATCCAGGCGATCAGACCGATGCAGTTGGGCGCGGAATTGGCTTCCAGGCAGACTTCGCGGATTGCGTCCGGCGTGGTGACCACCGGCTTGAACACCACGCTGACCGGGATGTGCTGCGAAGCACCCAATGCGGCGGCGATTTCGCGCGAATGCTCCGCCACTTTTTCCAACGTCTGCGGGCCGTACAGGTGCTGGCTGCCCGTCACGAACCAAACCTCGTATTGCTTCAAATCCATCATTTTCGCTCCTTTACCGCCCCGCGTCTCGCAACGGGTTTGGCCACATTTTGTAGGTTACTGCCCATAAACATTGGTATAGCGGTGGTGGAGTTTGTCCACCAAATCCTGCGGGATCTCCTCGGGCGTGCCGATCTGCAGCGCCATCCACACTGTGGCGGCCACGTCCTCGGTCATCACCGCCGCTTTCACCGCGGCGGTGGCGTTTTTCCCAATCGTGAACACGCCGTGGTTCTTCAACAGCACCGCCGGCGAGCGGCCAATACTCTCCACCACCACTTTGCCGATGGCCTCGTCGCCGATCAATGCGAACCCGCCACACGGGATCGGCCCGCCAAATTCATCCGCCATGGCGGTGATCACGCACGGGATCGGCCGGCCCAGCGCCGCGAAAGCCGTGGCGTAGCGCGAGTGCGTATGCACCACACCGCCCACGTCGGGGCGGTGCTTGTAAATGTACAGGTGGCTGAAAACGTCAGACGACGGCTTGTAATTGCCTTCCACCACGTTGCCGTCCATATCCACCACCACCATGTGCTCGGGTTTCAGGTCTTCGTAGCGCACGCCAGAGGCCTTGATCACTACCAGGCCGGTCTCAGCGTCGCGCTGGCTGACGTTGCCGCCCGTCCACATCACCAGATTGTTCTTGGGAAGCTCCAGATGAAGCGCTACCAGTTGTTGCTTGATTGTTTCCAGCATATTCCCTCCCGTCATTCTACCCACACATTTCAACCGATCATTTCAATCCATCCACCGCGGCCTGTTCGATCACCAGGCCGTGCTTGTAACGCCGCATAAACGCCGCGAAGCCTTCCACATCGGCCGTGTCTGGCGCGATGGTCGTGCCCGCCTGGCCGGCAAAAACCCTGCCGATCAGGTAATCTTCCAACCGCTCGCCACCCGATTTGCGCAGCATGTAGGCCGCCAGCAGGGCAATGCCCCACGCCCCGCCTTCGCCCGCGGTTTCCATCACCGCCACCGGCACGTTCATCGCCGCGGCCATGATGCGCTGCCCGACCTCCGGGGTCTTGAAGAACCCGCCGTGCCCCAAAAGCTGGTCGATGCGCACCTGTTCCCGGTCAAACAGGATATCCATGCCAATCTTCAACGCGCCCAGCGAAGCAAACAGGTGCGCGCGCATAAAATTAGCCAGCGTAAAACGGCTCTCGGGGGTGCGCACGAACAGCGGCCGGCCCTCGGCCACGTGGGTAATGTGCTCGCCCGAAACGTAGTTGTAGGCCAGCAGCCCGCCGGCGTCGGCATCACCCGCCAGCGCCATGCGGTACAGCGTCTCGTACAGCCTGGATTTGTTGACGTCCGCCCCCAGCGCCTGGGTGAATTCGTGGAATAGCTCGACCCACGCGTTGAGGTCAGAAGTGCAGTTGTTGCTATGCACCATCGCCACAGGCTTGCCGGTGGGCGTGGTCACCATGTCGATCTCGGGGTAGACCTTCGAAAGCCCCTTTTCCAGCACGATCATGGCAAACACCGACGTACCCGCCGAAACGTTGCCGGTGCGCTCGGCCACGCTGTTGGTGGCCACCATGCCGGTGCCGGCGTCGCCCTCGGGCGGGCACAGCGCAATGCCGGCCTGCAGTTCGCCGCTGGGGTCGAGCAGCCGCGCCCCCTCTTCGGTCAGCGCGCCGGCGCTCTCGCCGGCCACCCGCACCGCCGGCAGAATATCGCGCAGCCGCCACGGCATCCCTTCCGCCGCCAGCAACTCATCGAAGCGCGCAATCTTGCCCGCGTCATAATCGTTGACCGTGCTGTCGATCGGGAACATGCCCGAGGCCTCGCCGATGCCGAGCACCTTCTGCCCGGTCAGCTTCCAGTGCACATAGCCCGCCAGGGTAGTCAGGTGGCGGATGTCTTTCACGTGCGGCTCGCCGTTGAGCATGGCCTGGTACAGGTGCGCAATGCTCCAGCGCTGGGGAATGTTGAACTGGAAGATCTCGGTGAGTTTTTCGGAGGCCGGCCCGGTGATGGTATTGCGCCAGGTGCGGAAAGGAACCAGCAAGGTTCCGTTTTGGTCGAAGGGCATGTAGCCATGCATCATGCCGCTGAAGCCAATTGCGCCCACCGTGCGCAGCGGCGTGGCGTACTTCTCCAGCACCTCGGCGCGCAGGCTGGCGAAGCAGCCCTGCAAACCGGTCCACACGTCTTCCAGCGTATAGGTCCACACGCCGTTCTCATAGCGGTTTTCCCATTCGTGGCTGCCCGAAGCCAGCGGGGTATGGTCCTCGCCGATCAGCACCGCCTTGATGCGGGTGGAGCCCAGCTCAATCCCCAGAACCGTCTTTCCATTCTGGATTGTCGCTTGCGTGCTGGTTCGATCCATATTCAACCTCCGCGCTTTTCGTATCTGTGCACTGCGAAACAGGCTACTTTGATGGAAAGTTCGTAAAACTGCAGAATGTTATCGATACCGTTATCGTTCACTATTCATTATAACAGAGTATAATAGAAATGATACATGACATTTTTCCTGATAAGGGGTATCTGTGGCTCAACCTCGATTTCGTAAAGCGACCATTAAAGACATCGCCGCCCGCTGCAATGTCTCCACCCAGACCGTGTCGCGGGTGATCAACAACCGTCCAGACGTCGCACCCGATACACGCCGCATGGTGGAAGCGGTCATCGCCGAGATGGATTACCGCCCTTCTGCCCTGGCGCGCAGCCTGGTTCAGCGCAACAGCTATATGATTGGCGTCATCACCGCCGGCCTGCGCTACGTGGGCGTTTCGCAAACCCTCGACGGCATCACCGACCAGTGCGAAGAAGCCGGTTACGCGCTGTTATTGAAAGAGCTGCCGCGCTACGATACCCCTACCATTATCCCCATTATCGAAAAGCTGATGGCGCACCAGGTGGAGGGCATCATCTTCTCTGCGCCCGAACTAAACGAGAATATCAAGATCACCCAGTCGCAACTGCCGCCCTCCTGCCCGCCGATCATTTTCCTCAAATGCCAGCCCAATCCTAACTATACCACCATCAGCGTCGACAACCAGGGCGGCGCGCGCAAAGCAGTGGAGTACCTGCTCTCAACCGGCCGGCGCGAGGTCGGCCTGGTGACCGGGCCGCTGGAATGGCTGGAAGCGCGCCAGCGCAAACAGGGCTGGGAAGCCGCGCTGCGCAACAACGGCATCCAGGTCAGTGACAACCATTGGACGCGCGGCAACTGGTCCGCCTCGAGCGGCGAAGCCGCCTTCGCCGAATTGGTGCAAAAGTACCCGCAGATGAACGCGGTGTTTATGAGCAATGACCAGATGGCCAACGGGGCGCTGCATTATTGCAGCAGGCACAACATCCGCGTGCCGGAAGATATCGCCATCATCGGCTTTGACAACCTGACCGAATCGGCTTACGCCATCCCCGCGCTCACCAGCGTCACCCACCCGCTGCGCCAGATGGGCACCCTGGCGGTCGACACCCTGCTGGAGATGATCCACAACGGCGTCACCCTGCCCGCCCGCACCATCATCCTGGAAACAGAGCTGGTCGTCCGCGACAGCACGCCAAAAGTTTAGAGTTAATAATCGAACCGATGGTGCAAGCACGATCGGACCGATTATTTGAAGACCCTTCCGCGGCGCGGAAGGGTCTTCTTCAAACAAGGAGGATGTCCAGCGCGCTCGCGCGTTATTCTTTATTCTTCTGCGACACATCGAAGAACACGGCCAGCAGCAGCACCATGCCCTTAATCACCTGCTGCCAGTCGATGTTGACGCCCATGATCGACATGCCGTTGTTCATCACGCCCATCACAAACGCGCCGACGATGGCGCCGATCACCGTGCCGATACCACCGGTGGTGGACGCGCCGCCGATGTAGCAGGCCGCGATCACGTCCAGCTCCATGCCGTTGCCGGCTTTGGGCGTGGCCGAGTTCAACCTCGCCGCGTACACCATCCCGGCCACCGCGGCCAGCAGGCCCATGTTGACAAAGGTCTGGAACAGGAGACGCTTGGTGTTTACGCCCGAGAGCTTGGCGGCCTTTTCATTGCCACCCAGGGCGTAGATGCGCCGGCCCAGCACGGTCTGGTTGGTGAGGAAGGTGTAGACCACAATCAGCACCATCATCAGGATCAGCACATTGGGCAGGCCTTTGTAGGAAGCCATCAGGATGCACAGCCCCATGATCGCGCCGGTGATGACCACATTCTTGACGATAAACAGCGGCAGCGGCGAAACCTCAAATTCGTACTTGATGTTGTTCTGGCGCGCGCGGATATCCAGGAAGATCAGGATGGCCGAAAGCAGCACG
>CALDSL010000118.1 GCA_937920255.1 uncultured Anaerolineaceae bacterium
CCTGCTGATGACCCTGGCGGTCTATTACCTGGCGTTCAACGTCTTCCCCATCGAACAGTACGTCAACATTCCCATGGCGCTGGATATCAACGCCCTGTGGGCCATCTTTTGGCTCAGCCTGCCCATTGTGCTGCTGGCATCAGCGCTGCAACTGCTGGTGGCCAGCTTCACGCGCAGCTTTAAGGAAGCGCAGACCTATCTGGGTTTCCTGCCGCTGATCGCCGGTTTCCCCAGCGCCTTCCTGGCTTTCCTGCCGGTTAAGGCGTCGACCACGATGATGGTGATCCCCACCTTTGGGCAGGCAATCCTGATTAACCAGATGATGCGCGGCGAACCGGTGATGATCTCCAATGTGTGGATCTCCACCGCGGCCACGCTGGCCGTGTCGCTGGTGGTGATTGGGCTGAGCATCTGGCTCTACCGCCGCGAGCAGATCTTGTTCGGGCGTTGATGTCAATCCGCGGGGCGCGTTCGCTTCACGAGCGAGCATGCCCCGCCGGAACCCTTAACACTTTCGCAAGAATCCCCCTGGCCGCGGGGCAGAGTGACCGGCGGCTTGCCGGATTCGGTATAATACAGGTACAACTATGCCCGCCTACTGGTATGCGATCAACAGCCATCCCCATAAGGAAGATGCCCTGTACCGCCAGGTGCAGTCGCAGGGTATTGAGGCGTTCTACCCGTGCGTGCGCGTCAACCCGGTCAACCCGCGCTCCAAAAAAATTCGTCCCTACTTTCCTGGTTACCTGTTCGTGCACGTCGACCTGGAAGCTACCGGCGACTCGTTGTTTCAGTGGATGCCCCACGCGCGCGGGCTGGTGAGCTTTGGCGGCGAGGCCGCCCGGGTTCCAGACGCGCTGATCCATGCCATCCAGCGCCGGGTGAAGGAAATCGCGGCGGCGGGCGGCGAGGTGTTCGACGGGCTGCACCAGGGCGACACGGTGGTGATCGATTCCGGGCCATTCGCGGGCTACGAAGCGATTTTTGATCTGCGCCAACCGGGCACCGAGCGCGTGCGCGTGCTGCTGAAAATGCTCAACGACCGCCGCCTGCCGGTGGAACTGGACGCCGGCCAAATCCGGCAGAAGAACAAACCCAGGCGTTGACCCCGGCTCTCCCCTAAACAACACAGCGAGCGAAACATGGCCGATATACACCGTCTCTCTTCACCCTTCATCAAAAAAATTTCCTGGCAGCGCTGGCTGCCGCAGGTGTGCGTTGGAGTAGGGTACGGGCTGCTGGTGGCGGGGGTGATTTTAATCCTCAGCAGCTTCTCGCTGTTGGAAAATCCCTTCTTGCTTGGCCTGGTATTCGCGCTGCTGGCGCTGATGTTCCTGCCACTCTACCAGCGCCTCAACCAGCAGATCGATGCGCTGTTTTTCCGCGGCGACCGCGATTTTCAGGAGCGCCTGGCCGCCTTTACGGCCGAACTGGCCAAACCCGGCGACGCCGAGAGCATCCTGCCGGCGCTGCGCCAGACGGTGGAGCGCTCGCTGCGCCCCAGCCGCCTGCAGATTTTCCTGTATGACGAGCTGGCCGACCAGTACTGCGCCGCGCCAGATAGCAGCGGCCGCGCGGGCAGCGATTTGCGCTTCTCGCCGTCCAGTTCGCTGGTGCAGGTACTGCGCGAGAAGAAAGCCGCCATGCTGTTCAATCGCCCCGAGCAGCTTCCGGCCGGGCTGGCGCAGGCTGAAGCCCGCCTGCACCTGCTGGATGCTCAGGTATTTGTGCCGATGAACGGCCAGCAGCGCCTGGCCGGCTGGCTGGCGCTGGGCCCGCAGCTTTCCGGCGAGCCGTATTCCACCACCGACCTGACCTTTCTGGAAACGATTTGCGACCAGGCCGGCCTGGCGGTCGAACGCGCCCAGGTGGCGGCGAAGATGGAAAACCGCGCCCACGAGATGACCGTGCTGGCGCGGCTGGCGCAGGGCATCAACGTGACCCTGTCATTTGACGATATTCTCGAATTGATCTACGCCCAGAGCGGGCAGATCATCGCCATGGACGATTTTCACCTGCTGCTGGTGGAAAACGAAACCGAAAGCCTGATCCCAACTTTTTTTGTCGAGCAGGACGAGCGCCTGACCGAGCGCGAAGGGCAGCCGCTGCCAATGCGCGCGCTGCTGGAAGGCGAAGTGGTGCGCAACCGCAAGCCGCTGGTGGTGGAGGATTACAACCGTGAATGCCAGAAGCGCGGGCTGCGACCGCTGCGGGGCGACGTGGGCGCGTGGATGTGCGTGCCGCTCAACGCCGGGGCTGAAACCATCGGCGCGCTGGTGGTGGGCAGCCGCAACCCGGCGGTCAGCTACGCCCCCGAGCAGGTGAACCTGCTCCAGGCGGTGGCCGACCAGGCCGCCGGCGCGATTGTCAAAACGCGCCTGCTGCATGAAGCCGAGCGCCGCGCGCGCCAGTTAGCCTCGCTCAACGACGTCACCCGCCACCTGACCTCCACCCTCGAACTGGAGCCGCTGCTCAAGATCATCCTCACCAGCGCGGTGGATATTCTCAACTGCGAGGCCGGCAGCCTGCTGCTGGTGGATGCGGACACCGAAGAGCTGGTGTTCCGTGTGGCGGTGGGCCCGGTGGGCGCCAACCTGACCGGGATGCGCATGCCCGCCGGATCGGGGCTGGCCGGCAAAGCTGTGCGCGACCAGCAGCCGGTGATGGTCAACAACGTGCAGGAATCGCCCGAGTGGTTCCAGAAGCCCGATCAGCAGACCGGTTTTGTCACCCGCGCCGTGCTGGTGACGCCGCTGCTGCTCAAAGACCGCGTGATCGGCGTGATTGAAGTCATCAATCGCAAGGACGGCAAGCCGTTTGGCAAGGACGACCAGTCGCTGCTGGCGGCGTTCGCCTCGCAGGCGGCGATTGCCATGGAAAACGCGCGCCTGTACACCATGACCGACGCGGCTCTGGCCGTGCGCGTGGAAGAGCTCTCGGTGATGCAGCAGATCGACCGCGAACTGAACACCACCCTGGAGCCCAGCCGCGCCATGAATATCACCCTCGAATGGGCCATGCGCCAGTCGGGGACCAGCGCCGGGCTGGTGGCAACCGTGCAGGAAAACGGCCTGCTGGTGATGGCCGCTCATGGTTACGGCGACAACCCCGACGCCGCCGCGGGCGCGCTGCTGCCGGTGGAAGGGCTGTGGTTGCAAGAGGTGATCGAAACAGGCCGCCCGCAGCGCCGTCTGCTGGCCAGCGGCGAGCCGGGTGGGGTGCTGCCGGGCGCGCGCAGCCAGGCGGCGCTGGCCATCCAGCGCGAAGAAAAGGTCATCGGCATCCTGCTGCTGGAAAGCGTCAGCGGCGAGCTGGTGGCGGAAGAAACGATGGAATTCCTGGTGCGCCTGAGCGACCACGCCGCGATTGCCATCGCCAACGCGCAGCTCTACGCGCAGGTGCAGCAGGCCAACCTGGCCAAGAGCGAATTTGTTTCGTTTGTGTCGCATGAGTTGAAAAACCCGATGACCTCGGTCAAGGGCTTTACCGAACTGCTGGCATCCGGCGTGGTGGGGCCGATCAGCGAGGCGCAGGGCAATTTCCTCAACACCATCCGTTCGAACATTGACCGCATGAATACGCTGGTGTCCGACCTGAACGACGTATCCAAGATCGAGGTCGGCCGGCTGCGGTTGGACTTCAAAGCCATGCCGCTGGCCGATCTGGTGGAGGAAGTGGCGCGTTCCACCAAACGCCAGATCGAGGAGAAAGAACAGGCGCTGGTGGTCGAGCCGCTGACCGAGCTGCCCAACGTGTGGGCCGACCGCACCCGCCTGGTGCAGGTGCTGGTCAACCTGGTCAGCAACGCCAACAAGTACACCGAAAAGGGCGGCACGGTGACGCTGGGCGCCGAGGCGTGCGAAAACCAGTGGGATCCGCGCGGGGCGCGCAAGGTGATGCACGTGTGGGTGCGCGACACCGGCATCGGCATCAACGAGGCCGACCAGAAGAAGATCTTCCAGAAGTTCTTCCGCTCCGACGATCCCAAGACGCGCGAAGCGCCGGGCACCGGCCTGGGGCTGAACATCACCCGCAGCCTGGTGGAGATGCAGGGCGGCCGTATCTGGTTCGAGAGCGAGTTCCGCAAAGGCACCACGTTCCACTTTATCGTGCCGGTGGCGGAGTAGGGCGGGCGGCCCTCACCCCTACCCCTCTCCCAGAGGGAGAGGGGTAGGGGTGAGGGCACGCTTTCATCCACCATCGCGAGTTCAATCCCCGCTGATCATCGAATCCAGCCGCACCTGCGGGACGCGCTGCGTGATCTGCGCGGCGTCCTCGGCGGTATAATCCGAATCCTGGATATTGCCCGACAGGTATTCATTGTAAGCCGCCAGGTCAAAATGCCCGTGGCCCGAAAGGTTGAACAGGATCACGCGCTTCTCGCCGCGCGCTTTGGCTTGCAGCGCTTCGTCAATTGCGGCGCGGATGGCGTGCGAGGATTCGGGCGCGGGCAGCAGGCCTTCGGTCTGTGTGAACAGCAGCGCGGCCTCGAACACGTCCTGCTGGCGTACGGCCACAGCTTCCACCAGGCCGGCGTCGTACAGCGCCGAGAGGGTGGGTGCCATGCCGTGATAGCGCAGCCCGCCGGCGTGGATCGGCGATGGCATAAAATCGTGCCCCAGGGTGTGCATTTTGACGATCGGCGCCATGCGCGCGGTGTCGCCGTAATCGAAGGTGTACAGGCCGCGGGTGAGCGACGGCGCGGCGGTGGGTTCCACCGCCAGCAGGCGCGTGCGCTGTCCGTCTTTCAGGTTCTGGCGCAGGAAGGGGAAGGCGATCCCACTGAAGTTCGAGCCGCCGCCCACGCAGCCGACCACCACGTCGGGGTACTCGCCGGCCATGTCCATCTGCTTGAGCGCTTCCTCGCCAATCACCGTCTGGTGCAGAAGCACGTGGTTGAGCACCGAGCCCAGCCCGTATTTCTTCGCCCCGCCGGAAAGCGCGGCGACTTCCACCGCCTCGGAGATGGCCATGCCCAGCGAGCCACTGCTGTCCGGGTCATGCTCCAAAATCGCGCGGCCGGCGTTGGTCAGCGTGGTGGGGCTGGCAAACACCTGCGCCCCGTAGGTTTCCATCAGGAAGCGCCGGTAGGGCTTCTGGTTATAGGATACCTTGACCATGTAGACTTCCAGCGGGAGGTCGAAGAACTTGCAAGCCATCGCCAGGGCGCTGCCCCACTGGCCCGCGCCGGTCTCGGTGGTCATGGCGCGGGTGCCGCCGGCTTTGTTGTAGAACGCCTGAGCCACCGCCGAGTTGGATTTGTGGCTGCCGGACGGGGAAACGCCCTCGTATTTGTAGTAGATGTGCGCGGGCGTGCCCAGCGCCTGCTCCAGCCGCCGCGCGCGGATGAGCGGGGTGGGCCGCCACAGCTTGTAGATTTCGCGCACTTCTTCGGGGATCTGGATAAAACGCTCGGTGCTGATCTCCTGCAGGATCAGGTCCATGGGGAACAGCGCCGAGAGAAAATCGGGCGTCACGGGTTCCATCGTCATCGGGTTGAGCACCGGCGCGGGAGCCACCGGGCTGTCGGCGTTGACGTTGTACCAGAACTTCGGCAGGTCGTTCTCAGACAGAATGTAGCGGTAGGTTTGTTCAGACATGGCGGGCTCCTTCTTGGCGTTGAATAATTCGGGTTATGAATGGGAAAGCAGGGTTGAACACGAATGGAAACGAATGGCACGAATTACACGAATAAAACCATTGTTTTCTGGTACTGAAACGAATGCTCTATTCGTGTTATTCGCGTTCATTCGTGTTAAAGTTCTCAACAAAATGCACCCCGCAGGACGCGCTGTTCGGGCTGGGCGGGGTCTTCGTACAGTTCCAGCGCCAGCGAGAGGCCCATGCGGTGCATCGCGTCGCCCAGCGTCTCCTGGGCGATGGGGCGGGCGCGGCGCGTGCCTTCGCGCAAAATCTCCAGCACCTGATCCGGGTGGGCGGCCAGTTCCTCGCGCCGCGCGCGGATGGGCGCCAGGGCTTCGTTGAGCACGCCGGCCAGGTAGCGCTTGACCTCCACGTCGCCCACCTGGCCGGCGCGGTAGCGCTCTTTAAGCGCTTCCACGGTCTCCGTGTCGGGGTCAAAGCTGTCCAGATAGGTGAACACCGGGTTGCCCTCCACGTGGCCGGGGTCGGTGGCGCGCAGGCGGGTGGGGTCGGTGTACATGCCCATCACCTTGCGGGTCGTCTCCTCCGGCGTGTCCTTGAGGTAAATCTGGTTGCCGTACGAGGTGTGCATGGTGCGGTTATCCAGCCCCGGCAGGCGCGGCATGGTCGAGAGCATCGGCTGCGGCTCGGGGAAAGTATAGCCGTAGAGCGTGTTGAAGCGCCGCGCCAGCTCGCGGCTCAACTCCAGGTGCGGAAGCTGGTCTTCGCCCACCGGCACGGTGTCAGCGCGGTAGATGAGGATATCCGCCGCCTGCAGCACCGGGTAGGTCATCAGCCCGTGCGAAGGCTGCAGGTTAAGCGCCTGGATCTGCTCCTTATAGGTCGGCACGCGCTCCAGCCGCGACACAGTGGTGAGCATGCCCAGCAGCAGCGCGAGCTGGCTGTGCTCGGGCACGGCCGACTGCAGCGCCAGCGTGCTGCGCTGCGGGTCGATGCCGGCCGCCAGCCAGTCGGTGACCACTTCGATGATGTTCTGCCGCACCGATCCAGGGTTCGCATAGTCGGTGGTGAGCACGTGCAGATCGGCCACCAGGAAGATGCAGTCGTAGGCGGCCTGCAGCTCGGCCCAGGTGCGCAGCGTGCCCACCAGGTGGCCGATGTGGCGCGGCCCGGTGGGGCGGTGCCCGGTGAGAATACGGTTGATGCTGCTTTTTTCCATAAAAACCTCCAAAACGTTGATCGAAAACAAAAAACGCGCTTGTTCCCCAGGGAAAAATAACCCTGAAGGGGACGAACGCGTGTCCGTGGTGCCACCCCAGTTAAGCGGCCTGTTTTAAACAAAAATCCCTGCGGTGTAGCGCAAGGGGGAAAAGGCCAGCTTCACTCTGTGCGGGTACGGCCCGAAGGCGATACCCTTTGCCCTGATAACGGTGGCAGCTCCGGCTCGGGTTACTGGTTTCCGTTCACCCTGCGACTCCGAGGTCCATTCGACGTTTCCGCGCGCGCAGGTTCTCACCATGCCCTGCTCTCTGTGCCGCCGTTGAAACGTGTACTCGTCCTCTTCAACGTCTTTATTTTGTATTGTGGTTATTATAGCCCGTGAAATCCAAAAGTCAAGGGGGAAAAGCGGTAACACGAATAAAGGCCGAATAAAAACAAAATGGCACGAATAAACCCGTAGGTTGAGTTGAGCGTTTTTTGCGACATCGTGCCCCGTAGGGGTAAACCCAACGTTCTTACGTTTATGCTGTGTTGGGTTTCGCTTGCGCTCAACCTAAGCGATTTTCGCCTCTCCCCGCCAAAGGATGAGGACATTAAAGTGCCCTAACCAGCGGGTCGCCGCGAAGCGGCACGCAAAGCGGAGGAGTGGTGAGGGGTTTTTTTTGCGTCAGTCTGACCCCTCACCTAACCTCCGCTCTGCGTGCCCTGCGGGCGACCCGCTGGCATTTGACCATTTATCATCTTGTCGGCTGTGCGGGGAGAGGGATAAGAGGCTTAGCTTGATGCGTATGGGTCGGAAAAACAACCGCACCTTATGGTTTACTATTTCCACTCATTCTTTCTTAACGCTTTATCGACAGCCTTCTGATAAAGCGTTTTATAATGCGAAATTTGTTTTTTTATGTATTTTCTTCCTAACCAGTAGAGGATGAAAGATACAATTGCCAATATTAATATTGATATTGAGATGACAGTTATTGCTTCCTGGTTATCCATTGTATATTCGCCCTATTCGTCCCCATTCGCGTTATTCGTGATGCTCTTTCCCCTCACCCGGTACACCCCATCCACGAGTGCAAGGATGCTCATCACTACCAAAGGCGTGCTGAAGCGCGGGGAGTAGCCGGTGGGGCGCACGATGATATACGTGACCAGCAGCGCGGCGAACAGAACCAGCCAGCGCCGGTCGAGACCCTTTTTGGGCCATGCCCAGGCCAGCAGCGCGAAGCCCAGCCCGCCGGCGATCACCGCCCAGAACAAGAGCATGTCCAGCGGGGCGTGTTGGAAGCGCCCGGCGATCTCGACCGGGGTGCCGCCGGTGAAGATGCGCGCCCAGCCTTCGAAGATCGACCCGAGCGAGCCGTGGCGCGTGTCGTAAGCGCTGGTAATCAGCACGCCGCGCCGCAGCCAGAATAGCAGCGTCAACCCTACCGGCAGAATGCTCACCGCCAGCCCGGCGGTCAGCAGCCCACGCCAGCGGCGCAGGCTCTCGCGCAGCAACTGCGCCACAGCATGGCCCGGGCTGCCCTGCAACGCCGGCATCCCCAGCCACAGCGTGCTGAACAGCAGCACGGCGTAATCCAGCCGCAGCA
>CALDSL010000119.1 GCA_937920255.1 uncultured Anaerolineaceae bacterium
CCCACCGCGCCGCCGCCAAAGGTGTACTGCCCGCTCAGGAACACCAGCGCCGCGGTGGCCACCGAACCAGCGAAGTTTCCGGCGTAAACGATGGCCCAATTACGCAGCAACCGCGCCGTGTTAATCTTCCGGCTGGCCCAGGCCATCATCAGCAGCGTATTACCGGTGAACAGTTCCGCGCCGCCGACCACGATCAACACCAGGCCGACCGAGAAGGCCAGCCCCATCAGCAGGCGCACAAAGCCGTAGGGCATCTCGCCGGCTCCGGCAGAAACGGTGGTGGAAAAGAACGCGCCGATGGCCACAAACGCTCCCGCCAGCACGCCCAGCGAGAACAGATTGTAGAAGCTGTTGTTGGCCTTCTTCACGCCGATTTCTTCGGCTTTGCGCGCCATCTCGGCGGGGGTCAGGCTGGTATTCAGGGCGTTTTCGTTCATTCCGTAATTCCTTCGTTGCTAAGCAGCGTCTGTGGTGTAGGGAATATCCTCATGCAGCCATTTCCAGATGCGGTCGGCGGCTTCGGCGGCCAGCTCGCTGGTGCGGGTGGAGAGCGCCACGGCAAAGCCGAACTGATAGCCGCGCACCGAGGCTAGCACGGCATCTACGCGCACGTCGTAAATCTCTTCGGTCATGGCCACCAGCGTCTCGGGGGTCATGTGATGCGTAAACGGCGAGGTCTGCATTTGCGCGCGCACCGGCTCAAAGCTGATTTCCTGCGGGACGCGCCCGGTGTGCGCGTCGACAAAGCACACCCGCGCGTACGCGGCCACCGTCTCGGTCAGTTCGGGTGTGAGCTGGAGCTCGAACAAAAGGTCCGGCGTCGCTCCAGTCGGATAAAAGCCTTCGGGCACATCGGTGGGAACCGGGCGACCGAGGCGCTGCGCCAGATTGCACAGCACGTGCCATGCCACGCCATCATCTTCGCGGTCGGGGTTTCCATAGCCAATAACAATCGTAGGTTTCAAGCACGGCTCCAATCGATCAAGAGTAGCGTCTATTTTAACCGAAGAACGTCAAGATTTCGCACCAGAATTAACAAAAACCCCCTGCCAGGAGGGTTGTCTGGCAGGGGGTTGGCGGATCACAGATTGCGGATTACATATTGCGGCTTAACACCTGCGATACGTTGCCTTCGGGGTCGAGGATTTCGATTTCGAGCGGCATCTGGCCCACGGCGTGGGTCGAGCAGGACAGGCACGGGTCGTGCGCGCGCACGGCGGCTTCCACGCGGTTGAGCAGGCCTTCGCGGATCTGCTGGCCGTTGATGTAGGTCTTGGCCACGCTGTCGACTGCTTTGCTCATGGCGTAATTGTTGTGTCCGGTGGAGACGATCAGGTTGACCTTCTTGATCTGGCCCTGCTCGTCGGTGGTGTAGTCGTGGATCAGCGTGCCGCGCGGGGCTTCGATCACGCCCACGCCCTTGCCGGTGATGTTAACGTTGGTGTTGAGGATGTCCGTGCTGAGGATATCGGGATCATCCAGCAGCACCTTGACGCGTTCGGCGGCAAACAGGGCTTCGATCAGGCGGGCGTAGTGGTAGTAAAGCGTGTTCTCGACCGGCAGGCCGTTGTTGATGCTCTTCCAGATTTTGTGCTCTTCGTTCGCCAGCGGTGTGTCGATCTTATCGGCCATGTTCAGGCGGCCCAGCGGGCCCACCCGGTACACGCCTTCCGGCCAGCCAAGCTTCTTGTAGTACGGGAACTTGAGGTACGACCAGTTCTCGACATGCTCGGCGATGTAATCCAGGTAGTTGGCGATGTCGAACTTCTCCAACTGTTGGCCATCGCGGCCGACCAGGCGCACCTGGCCCTGGAACAACTCGAGGGCGTTTTCAGGGGTGACCAGGCCCATGTAGCCGGTGGGGAAGACGCCAAACTTGTTGATGTCTTCCGCGTTGCGCACGGCCCAATCCTTCATGATCTTGATGCCGAGCTGCAGGGTTTCGATTGTCTGGTCCACACCGGAGAGGATGTAGTCGCGGTCCGCGGCCTGGAGCGCGCGGTTGACGCCGCCAGGGATGGCAAAGTTGGGGTGAATGCGGCGGCCGCCCAGGGTCTTGATGATTTCCTGTCCGAACTTGCGCAGTTCGACGGCTTTGACGGTCAGGTTGGCGTCGGCGCCGATCAGGCCTACCACGTTGCGCACGGCGGGGTCGGCGTCAAACCCGAGCAGCAGGTCTGGGCCGGCCAGCTCGAAGAAGTGCATGCCGTGGCTCTGGATGATCTGACCCATGTGCATCAGCTCGCGCAGCAGGTTGGCAGGGCGGGGCGGCGGGCAGCCCATGACGATATCCGCCGCTTTGGCCGCCGCCAGGTGGTGGCTGACCGGGCAAATGCCGCAGATGCGCGGGGTGATCATCTGCATTTCGAATACCATGCGGCCTTCGCAGAACTTCTCGAAACCGCGGAATTCGTTGACGTGCAGGTAGGCGTGGTTAACCGTACCGTCGTCGTTCATATGTACGGTCACCTTGGCGTGACCTTCAATGCGAGTTACTGGCTCAATCGTAATCTTTTGCGAAATCATTCTCTACCTCCTAATGCCAATGCAGCTTATCGCCCTTGATTTCGGGGATACGCCCCTGGGCCAGCTCGCTGAGTACGTAGAAGATCACATCCGGGTCGGGTGGGCAACCGGGCACATGGATGTCCACCGGCACAACTTCGTTCAGCGCGCGCACGCGGGTCATCTGCGCCAGCTCCGGATCATCCGGGATCTTGCCATTTTCGTCGGTGCTTTCCGTTTCAACATAGGCGCGGCGTAGTGCTTCTTCCAATGTAAACATGTTGCGCATCGCCGGAACACCACCGAAGACGGCGCAGTCGCCCAGCGCGACCAGGATCTTGCAGCGCTTGCGGAATTTGTGCGCCACCTCTTCGTTGGCTGTGTTATTGACGCCGCCTTCGAGGATACCAACATCCACACCCTGCTCATCCGGCTCTTTCAAGTCGGTGACGGGCGTCGAGCGGAGATCGGCCAGTTCGGCGATGGTAATGATGCGTTCATCAATGTCCAGCAAAGACATGTGGCATCCCGCGCACCCTGCCAGCCAATCAGAAGAGATTTTCGGTTTCGACATAATTGTCTCCTTCAAAGATAACCTGCTGTCCATCAGGTCGTCCGGCCCGGTGGTTCAAACAGAACCGGACGACCCGGATATCGTTAATTCCACTAACCTTCCAGGGCCACGGACGGCACGCGCTGGCACAGTTGCTCTCGCCAGTCAGCGCTGATTTCGACGCCCAGGTACGCAGCGAGGTTTTCCAGCACGGCCGCGTTGGAGCGTACATCGTCCACGGGGTTGATCGACTTGTGGGCTTCCTGAATGTGCCCGTCAAGGTTGACGTAGTGGCCTTCCTGCTCGGCCCACATTTCCACCGGCAGAACCACATCCGCCTGTGCGGTGAGCTGCGAGGCATACGCCGATTGCACGGCCAGGAACGGCGCGCCGGCGATCTTCTGGATCATCCGTTGCGTGGGTTCGTCGTCGCCCAGGGCTACAAACACGGCCTGGTGCCCGTTGACCTGGAAAGTTTTTTCCAGGCCCAGCAGCGCGCCGGCGAAGCTGTTGGCCGCGCCCTTGGTGCCCAGCACTTTGACGTTGGTGCCGGCGGTCAGGTCGACCAGCGTCTTCAGGCTGGATTCGTCCATGCCCTTGCCGTAGACGATCACAGCATTCTTAGCGTCGCGCAGCAGTTCGGCCACCAGCGCCAGTTTGCCGGTGGGAATGCCGGTCTTTTGCTCGTGGGGTTCCAGCACGGCGCCTTCTTTGGCGGCGGCCAGGGCAGCGAGGATATCGCTGTCGGTGCCGCGCACGGCTTTCACCGGGATACCCCAGCGGTCGAGCTCATTCGCTTCGCGGTCGACCACGATCATGTTGGTGCCCGACTGCAGGTTGCGCTTGACGAAGAAGGAAGCAACCTCATGCAGCTTGGAAACTTCGGCGTTGAAGAAGATCACCAGGTCGGCGGTGGCAACGTCGCTCAGCTTGGCCTCAAACGGGCGGCCATACTGGCTGGCGAGCTTGGAAGCAGCAGCGGTATACGTGCCTTCTTCCATGCTGGTGACCATGTCGCTGCGCATCTGATCGGTGAAAATCTGTTTGAAAGCTGAGAGAGCTTCCACCGGAAGGCGGGTCGAGGCCAGAGCGGCCACGCCGCTGCCGTTTTGACCGGCCAGCGGGCGCAGGCGGTTGGCGACAACGCTCAGCGCTTCTTCCCAGGTGGCGGCCTTGAGGCTACCGTCTTTGCGCACCAGTGGGGTGGTGATGCGCTCGCGCTTGTCCGATTGCTGGACAAAGCGGCCAATTTCGCATAGCAATCCGCCGTTGACCGGGGCTTCCCAGTCGCCTTCGATGCGAACCAGGCGGTTGTCGCGAGTGAGCACATTCATGCCGCAACCAACCGAGCAGCCGGTGCAGACCGTCAGGTGCGGATCCACCTGGGTCTCTTTGCCGCGGTAGGCGCTCTGGCGGTCGATCAACGCGCCGGTGGGGCAGACCTGCAGACAGGTGCCGCAGGCCACGCAGGTGGACTGCCCGAGCGGAGTGCCCAGGTCGGCTACCAGGAAGCTGCGCGCGCCGCGTTCTTCGAACCCGAGGGTGTGGTTGCCAACCAGCTCAGAGCAGGCGCGCACACAGCGACGGCACAGGATACAGCGGTTGTTATCCAGCACAAACCAGGGGTGCGAGGCATCCACCGCGAACGGCTGCCAGTTCGGCTGCAGCGGCCAGTGGTCCATGCCCTCGGCGTAGGCAGCATTCTGCAATTCGCAGTCGCCGCCGGAAACCTGGCAGTACATGCAGAAGTGATTGCGCTCGCTGAAGATCAGGGTGAGCACAAACTTGCGCGCTTCACGCACTTTGGGCGTGTCGGTATGCACAACCATATTGTTGCTGACGGGCAAGGTGCAGGAAGGCTGCATGGTGCGCGCGCCTTCAACTTCCACCAGGCACAGGCGGCATCCGCCATAGGGGGTCAGCTCGGGATGGTCGCATAAGGTAGGGATGGAGATACCCGCCATTTGGGCAGCCCGCAGGACGGTAGTGCCTTCTGGTACCTCAATCTGTTTTCCGTCAATTGTTACAGTCGTCATGATCAACCCTCTCCGTGGTATCAGGAAGTTTTCCTGTCTTGTACAGCACGATTAGTGCTTTTTACCGCTCATCGGGCACACGCCCGCGGGGCAAACTTTCAAACGAATATGCGCTTCAACTTCAGCGCGGAAGTACTTGATCGTATCCCGCAGCGGTGTGCCAGAAGTCTGGCCGAGGCCGCAGTTCGAAAGCTGGTAGAGGTACTCGGCCAGCATATCCAGGTCGTCCAGGTCTTTGAGCTGGCCGACGCCTTCGCTGATATTGGTCAGGATTTCGTACGAGCGCTGGTTGCCGATGCGGCAGGGATTGCATTTGCCGCAGCTTTCCTTTCGGAAGAAGTTCAACAGAACTTTGGCCAGGTCCACCACGCAGGTTTCCTCGTCGCAGATCAGCAGCGCGCCTGAGCCCAGCGAAACGCCGGTCTTGGCAAACGAGTCAAAGTCCATGGGCGTATCCTGCAGGCTGGCGGGGATGATCGAGCCCGAGGAGCCGCCGGTCTGCGCCAGCTTGAAGGTCGAGCCGGGTTTCATGCCCTGGGCGTAGATCGAGATGACCTCGCGCAGGGTGATGCCCATCGGCACTTCGATCAGCCCGGTGACGTTGACATTGCCCATGATGGTGTAGACCTTGGTGCCCGGGCTGCTGGGGGTGCCGAACTTGCGGAACCAGCTCGCTCCGTGGCGCAGGATGGCGGGCACGTTGGCCAGCGTTTCGACGTTGTTCACCAGGGTGGGTTTGCCCCACAGGCCGTGCGTGGTCGGGTACGGCGGGCGTGCGCGCGGCTCGCCGCGCTTGCCTTCGATCGACTCGATCAACGCTGTTTCTTCGCCGCAGATATAGGCGCCCGCGCCGGCGTGCACCAGGATATCGAAGCAGAAATCGGTGCCGAACAGGTTCTCACCCAACAGGCCGTAGGCATGCGCCTGCCGGATGGCGCTCTTCAGGCGTTCCTGCGCCAGGGTGTACTCGCCGCGGACGTAGATGATGCCTTCGTCCGCGCCTACCGCATACGCGGCGAGGGTCATGGCTTCGATGATCGAGAACGGGTCGCCTTCCAGGATCAGACGATCTTTGAAGGTGCCGGGTTCGCTTTCATCGGCGTTGCAGACCACGTACTTTTTGTCGCTATTGGTCTTGGCGACGAACTTCCATTTTGTGCCGGTGGGGAAACCCGCGCCGCCACGGCCGCGCAGGCCCGATTTTTCGACTTCGGCGATCAGTTCCGCCGGGGTCATTTCGGTGAGCGCCTTGCCCAACGCGGTAAACCCGTCGTGGAGCAGGTAGTCATCGATGCTGTCCGGGTCGATCAGGCCGGCGCGCTCCAGCACGATGCGCTGTTCGGCGGGCAGAGTGCCCTTGCGGCTTTGCAGCCAGGCAATGCGCCCGCTCAACTCGCGCGGCGGAGCCTGCAGCGCTGTGGCAACGCGGCCCTTATAGAGATGCTCTTCCACCAGGAAGCGGACGTCTTTCGAGGTGACGGGTCCGTAGATCACAGCTTCGGGGTAGACGATGACCATCGGAACGGCATCATGCCGGCCAACGTCGCTTACCGTCGAGAGCGAGATTTCTTCTTCCAGGCCAAACGACTTGATTTCTTGCTGCAGCGCAGCGAAGACATCCTGCGCGCCGGCCTGGATGCTACCCGCGTCATTGGAGACGAGAACCATCGAGCGATATGTTTTCATCTTCAGCTCCCTTCCGTATA
>CALDSL010000120.1 GCA_937920255.1 uncultured Anaerolineaceae bacterium
GCGTGCTCGATCACCGGGGCGCGGATAAACACCGCGCGGAACGGCCCGCTGCCGTTGCACACCGCCGGGCAGTCCAGGTCGGCCTCAAAGCTGGCGGCCTGCGGGCCAAACGCGTTGCGCTCCACGCGGATGTCCATCAGTCCCAGCAGCGGCTGCTCGCGGCGCGCGTCTTTGGAGAGCAAAATCGCCCCGGCGCACGTGCCCCAGATGGGTTTGCGCGCGCCAAATTCGCGCAGCGGATCCATCAGCCCGTAGGCCACGGCCAGCTTGCCCATCGTGGTCGATTCGCCGCCGGGGATGATCAGCCCATCCAGCCTGTCCAGGTGATTCGGCAGGCGCACCTCGGCGCTCTCCACGCCCAGCGCCGCCAGCACGGCGCGGTGCTCGGCAAAGCTGCCCTGCAGCGCAAGCACACCAATTTTCATGCTGCCCTACCAGCCGCGCTGCGCGATCAGCTCGCCATCGGGGATCGATGTGATCTGCCGGCCGACCATCGGCTCGCCCAGGTTGCGGCTGACCTCGGCCAGGATGCCTGGGTTGTCGTAATGCGTGGTGGCCTTGACAATGGCCGCCGCGCGCCGCGCCGGGTCGCCGGATTTGAAGATGCCTGAGCCCACGAACATACCGTCCACGCCGATCTGCATCATCAGCGCCGCGTCGGCCGGGGTGGCGATGCCGCCCGCCGCGAAGTTGACCACCGGCAGCCGGCCCAGAACGCGGGTTTCCAGTACAAGTTCATACGGCGCGCCGGCCTCTTTGGCGAAGCGCATCACTTCCTCGTCCGGCAGGCTCTGCAGGTGGCGGATGGCGCCCAGCACCGAGCGCGCGTGGCGCACCGCTTCGACTACGTCGCCGGTGCCGGCCTCGCCCTTGGTGCGGATCATGGCCGCGCCTTCGCCCACGCGCCGCAGCGCCTCGCCCAGGTTGCGGCAGCCGCACACGAACGGGACGGTGAAGTTGTGCTTGTAGATGTGGTTTTCTTCGTCAGCCGGTGTGAGCACCTCGGACTCGTCGATGTAGTCCACGCCGATGGCTTCCAAAATCTGCGCTTCGACAAAGTGGCCGATGCGGCACTTGGCCATCACCGGGATGCTGACTGCCTGTTTGATCTTCAAGATCAGTTCGGGGTCGCTCATGCGCGCCACGCCGCCGTCGGCGCGGATATCGGCCGGCACGCGCTCGAGCGCCATCACCGCCACCGCGCCGGCGTCCTCGGCGATGCGCGCGTGCTCGGCAGTGACCACGTCCATAATCACCCCGCCTTTGAGCATCTGCGCGAGGCCTTTTTTCACGGTAAAGGTTCCAGTCTGGTCGTTCATCAAGTGTCTCCTGTGGAAGATGAAATGCGGTTCCGTATTTCCATTCTAAGCAGAACTGGATGTATTGGTAGCACCAAATTCATGGGAATTTTAGTAGACCAGTTGCGGTGGGTTCGTTGCGTGTAATATGGTAGCAGGTTATGTTTATGAACAATCCAAAATCCTCAACCGCGAAGGCGCGAAGACCGCGAAGAAAACGCGAAGGGTTATATTTGTTCTTCTTCGCGATCTTCGCGTCTTCGCGGTGAACGTTTTGTTTATTAGCGGGAAAGAATCAAACAAGATTTATGGATATAATTTTCCATTAGCAAGCCAATCTTGAGAATCTTCGGAGAACCGGCAATGTACATCATTGACAAGCACATGCTGTGGCGCCAGTTTGGCGCGGCAATCGATATGTTTGGCGGCGCGCTGCGCGACTGCCCGGAAGATTTATGGGAACAGCAGTTATGGGGCGACCAACCGGACCAGTGGGTTGCCTCCGGTTTTGGGACGTACTGGTATCTGTGCTACCACACCCTGTTCTGGCTGGACCTGTACCTGACCGGCGCGGAGGAGGGCTTTCAACCGCCCGCGCCGTTTGACCTGGTCGAGATGGAAGCCAACGAGACGCTGCCGCGCGTCTACTCCAAGGAAGAGCTGCTTGGCTATCTGGAAATCTGCCGCCAGCGCACCCGCGACACCATCGCCGGCCTGACAGCCGAAGAGGCCAGCCGCATCTGCCGCTTCGCGTGGGGCGAAGTGCCCTTTGCAGAGTTGCTGCTGTACACGCTGCGCCACGTGCAGGAGCACGCCTCGCAGTTGTCCATGTTCTTAGGGCAGCAGAAGGGCAAGTCCGCGGGTTGGACGCCGCTAGCGGAGTAGTAGGGTGCGCCACCCGCAGGCACAGCCCTGTGGGTGGCGCACCTGCATACGCATCAAGCTAAGCCTCTTATCCCTCTCCCCGCATAGCCAACAAGATGATGAATAGCGAAATACCAGCGGGGAGAGGTTAGGTGAGGGGTAAAACCACGCCAAAAAGCCCCTCACCGCCCCTCCGCTTTGCGTGCCGCTTCGCGGCGACCGCTGGTTACGCCACTTTAATGTCGTCATCCTCTGGCGGGGAGAGGCGAAAATCGCTTACCTTGATGCATATGGGTGCGCCTGCTCGCGGCGCACCCTACCATAAAACCTTAAAACACCAATATCCCCACCGCGTACGGCAGCAAGGCCAGGAAGGCCATCAGCGGGTGGCCGCGGCGGGTGGTGTTGCGGCTGTCCCAGCTAAACAGGAAACCCGCCAGGGCAAAGGCCAGCAGACCACTCAGCGCCAGCACGATCACCGAGCCCCATGGCGAAAAATCGGCGGCGCGGCCCATAGCCAGTCCATTGAAGGCGTTCATGGCGTGCGCGGCCGGCAGCAGTTGGGCGACCTTGCCCGCCGCTTCTGGAAGCATGCTGTAGGGCAGCATCAACCCGCCCAGCAGCATCGAGGGCACAAAAATGAGTTGCGACCATAGCACCGTCATGCGCGAACTGGGCGAAACCACGCCGATCAGCACCGCCAGGCCGGTGCAGGCCAGCGCCAGCGCGACAAAAACGATGATGTAGTTCAACCAGTTGACCGGCATGGGCGCCGAGAACATCAGCGGCGCGGTGAAGGTGATGATGGCCGCCACGATCACCAGGTGCAGGAAGGTGGTCAGGGCAGGGATGATCAGGATCGAAGCGGACGGGATGCCGTTGATCTTGTAGCTGCGGAAAATCCCGTTCTCGCGCGCGTTGACCAGCGGGTCGGGGATGCCCAGCAGCGCGGCGGCCAGCACGGCGAACACCACCATGGCCGGGATGAGCACGTCGAGGAACAGCGGGTTGATGCCCACCATGATAAAGCCCATCATCAGGTAAAAGCCCAGCGGGAAGAGGTAATTCATGAGCAGCAGCGTCTTGTTGCGGATGCCGGTGCGGAACTCAAACGAGAAATGGTGCGCAAAGGCGTTCATTTCGATTCTCCCGTGGCGGTAATTTCGAGGAAACGATCTTCCAGGGTCGGACGCTCCACGCGCAGGTCGATCAGCGCGTCACCCTGGGATTCTATGCAGGTGATGATGGCCGCGACCGTAGGGCCGATGGCCGAGCTGAAGTAAATATTGTAGTCGTCCTTGAACATCTGCTGCTCAACCGCGGGGAATACGGCCCCGGCGGATTGCAGGCTGCCATTCTGCGTGCGCACCGAAACCTTGGTCAGCCCCGCCCCGGTGGCGGTGATCTGCAGCGGCGTGCCGATGGTGACGATCTGGCCCTTGAGCAGGATGGCCACCCGGTCCGACATTTCTTCAGCCTCAGCCATATCGTGCGTGGCGAGGATGATGGTGGTGCCCGCGGCCTGCAGCTCGCGCATCAGCGCGTGCAGCTCCACGCGCGTGGCAACGTCCAGGCCGGCGGTGGGCTCATCCAAAAATACGACTTTGGGGTTGTGCGCCACGGCCAGCGCCAGCGCCAGCCGGCGCTGCTGTCCGGTGGACAGTTCGTAGAACTGGGTCTTGCGCTTTTCGTTCAGCCCCAGCCGGTCGAACAGGTCAAAGCGCGGAGCCACTTCGTGATACGCGCAGAAGAACTTCATCGCCTCTTCGGGGTTGATGCTCTCCGGCAACCCGGCGGACTGTAATTGCACGCCGATCAGGTTGCGCAGCTTACGCGGCTCGGCGGCCGGGTTAATGCCCGCCACGCGCAGCGTGCCCGATGTGGGAGCGCGCAGCCCTTCCAGGCATTCGAGCGTGCTGGTCTTGCCTGCCCCGTTGGGGCCGAGCAGGCCGAAAATTTCACCCGGCTGCACGTCGAAACTGATGCCATGCACGGCGACATAATCGCCGTAGGCTTTACGGAAATTGTCCAGTTGGATGATCGGTTGGGTCATCAGCCAGATCCTTTATATGGTTGATTAAGACGGAATGAATATGGATGTATAGAAATATTTTAACTACAATACCAAATTTGTATAGGTATTCTCGCTCCAACAATCTCAAGTTGTTGAAGAACCTCGAACTTTCAGGCGGGAGGGGCTGACAACGGATTTTTGAGAACGGATTTCACGGATGATCTTATGGCCAGATGGCTTTTGCTGGTCGCGCACCCCAAAACCATCGAACATCATGCAGTAAGACCGAAATCCGTGGAATCCGTTTATCCTCGTTCCCACGGTCTCCGTGGGAACGCCAACGCAAGGCACTCCCGCGCCGCCAAAGCCTTGATCATCCGACGCGGCTGCGGAGCGGCTGCAGAGGGTTCCCACGCCCGCAGGGTGGTAAAGATCGTGGGAACCAGGTAGTTTAACCAGAATATTAAGTTTTTATTCGTGCCATTCGGTTTTATTCGGCTCTTATTCGTGATGCGTCTTTACGCCCGGAAATCGTAGATGCCGTCTACGACAGGATACGTCTTGCCGCAAGCCGCGCACGCGATCTCGGGTGGCGTATCTTCGAGCGCCGCGCCGCAGGCCGGGCAGCGGAAGAATGCGCCTTCGGGGGCGGTGGGGGTCTCGCCCAGGGCGCGATTGCGCGTGAACACGCTCGGGCTGAGCTGCCAGGCGTCACCGGTGCGCTGCGCGATGCTGTCCATTGCCACCAGCAGCCGCAGCGGCAGCAGGCGCTTGAACAGCGCCATGCGGAAGTGCGACACGGTGAGCTGGCGCTCGACCGCGAAACCGCTCAGCCGCAGCCAGGTGCGCACCGTTTCGGGGTGGAAGTCAAAGTTGAGCGGGGCGAACTCCACCGGCTCGGGCGAGAACGGGTTCCACTTCTGCATGCGCAGCAGGAAGCGCGCGATGGATTTCAGATTGCGCTTGTTGGCGTATTCCAGCACAAACACCGCGCCGCCGCGCAGCACCTGCCGCACCTGGGTCAGCGCCAGGCGCGCGTCGGCCATGTGGTGCAGGGTGCGGATCATGGTGGCGCAGTCGAACAGACCGGGGACGAACGGCAGCCGGTAAATATCCGCGGCTACGTAGATATAGCGGCCATCTGTGCCCAGCCGCTGGCGCGCCTGCTCCAGTTGCGTGCGCGAGTAATCCAGCAGCACGATGCGTTCAAAACCGGTATAGCGCGGGGTATTGCGCCCGGCCCCGGCGCCCAATTCCAGCAGCAGCTTTCCGCCGGGCGGCATCAGCCGCTTGAGCGCCACCACCTCCACCGCGTCTTCGTATGCGCGACCGCCCTGCTCCCAGAACGACGTCTGGTAGTCGGAACCTTCATAGCTGATGACTGGCGGTGTTGGCATGGGGGATCGTCCGTGTTAAAAAAATACGCCGGGCAGGCTTTCCGGCGGCGCCCAGAATTTGCTCCTTACCGCTGCTTCCTCTCGGACCTGACGGGGTTCGAAGGATTCCGCCGCGCCGGTCCCGCCCGGACGCAGAGGTAAGGATACATCAAGATAGAGGGTCTGTCAATGATATAATTTATACAATCACTTTGCCAAGGAGACAGAATGGCTTCGATCGACCCCCGTTACGGAATGAGCACGCTGGTGACCCATGTTGGCGAAGGACATCACCCGCATCACGCTCATGTTTCCCCCATCTACCAGACATCGACATTTGGCTTCCCGGATGTGGACACAGGCGCGGCGATCTTCGCCGGTAAGACTCCCGGTCATGTCTACACCCGCATGGGCAACCCCAACCTGGAACAACTGGCTGAGAAAATCGCCGTCCTTGAGGGGATGGATCTGTTGCGCGACGCTCCCGGCCGGCCAACCGGCGAGGTGGTTGCCGGGTTGATGTTTTCCTCCGGCATGGCCGCGATTTGCTCGGCCGTCCTGGCGCGGGTTAAAGGCGGCGATACCGTGATTGCCATGGAATCGCTGTACGGCGCCACCTTTACCTTCTTTAAAGAAATGGCCCCCAAGTACGGTATTAATGTGGTGTGGATCAACAAGCCCAGCATTGAAAACTGGGAGGCTGCCCTGGCCGCCAACCCCACCGCTCGGCTGGTCTACGCCGAAACGCCCTCCAACCCCTCCATGGAACTGGTCGACCTTTCGGCGCTGGCCGAACTGGCGCACCGCTACGGCGCCTGGGTTGCGGTGGATAACACCTTCGCTTCGCCCTACTGCCAGCGCCCGCTGACCCTGGGCTGCGACATCGTCATCCACTCCACCACCAAGTACCTGTGCGGCCACGGCGACGTGGTCGGCGGCGTGGTGGTCAGCAGCCACGTTGAGTACATGCGCAAAGACGTGTATTCGATGCTCAAACTGCTGGGCGGCGTGCCCAGCCCGTTCGACTGCTGGCTGGCCACCCTGGGCCTCAAGACCTTCGAACTGCGCATGCGCCAGCACTGCGCCAACGCCATGCGCGTGGCCGAGTACCTCGAAAGCCGCCCGGAAGTGGAAACGGTCTACTTCCCCGGCCTGAAGAGCTTCCCTGATTACGAGCTGGCCCAGCGCCAGATGCTGGATTTTGGCGGCATGATCTCGTTCGAGCTCAAGGGCGGGTTGGAAGCGGGCAAGGCGCTGCTTAATAACGTGCGCCTGATGACCCTGGCCGTCAGCCTGGGCAACGTGGATACGCTCATCCAGCACCCGGCTTCGATGACCCATGCCGGCGTGGACCGCGAAACGCGCCTGGCCACCGGCCTGACCGACGGCCTGATCCGCCTCTCGGTGGGCATCGAGAATGTGGATGACCTGATCGCCGATTTCGAGCAGGCGTTTGAAGCGGTAGCAGTGAAGTAACCCCCCCTCCAACCTCCCTCCATTTTCAAAGAACGAAAATGGAGGGAGGCTTTAACTCTCCCTCCAAATCGCGGTTTTTGCGATTTGGGGGGAGCGGGAGGGGGGTCGAGTTTTGCATCCACGAAATCCCTCCTCATAAATCCTCAGGAACCCCCATGAAAGATCTCATTCAAAAATTTACACAGGCCGTGGGCCCCAGCGGCTATGAAGACGGGGTGCGCGCCGTAGTGCGCGAAGAAATCGAACCGTACGCCGACGAAATCCGCGAGGACGGGCTTGGCAACCTGATCGCGCGCAAAGGCACGCTGCGCGAGGGCGGCAAACGCATCATGCTGGCCGGCCACATGGACGAGCTGGGCGTGATGGTGACCCACGTGGACGAGAACGGCTTTGTGCGCTTCACCACCCTGGGTTACGTCT
>CALDSL010000121.1 GCA_937920255.1 uncultured Anaerolineaceae bacterium
ATCCAGGAAGGCAACATTGGCCTGATCCGTGCCACCAAGAAATTCGATTACCGCCGCGGTCACAAGTTCAGCACCTACGCCACCTGGTGGATCCGCCAGGCAGTCACCCGCGCCATCGCTGACCAGGGGCGCACCATCCGCGTGCCGGTACACATGGGCGACCAGATCAATAAACTGCTGCGCATCCAGCACCAGCTCACCCAGCGTCTGGGCCGCGAGCCAAGCGTCGACGAACTGGCCAAGGCGCTCGAAGTTGCCCCCAAGAAGGTGGAGAACATGATCCAGGTGGCCCGCCGGCCGCTCTCGCTGGAAACCCCCACCGACGATGAAGAAGACTCGGTGCTGGGCGATTTTATCGAAGACGATGAGGCCCCCCCGCCCGACGACACCGCCACCTACAACCTGCTGCGCGAGCACCTGGAAGAAGTTCTCAATTCGTTGCCGCCGCGCGAAGTGCGTATTCTGCAATTGCGCTACGGCTTATTGGACGGCCAGGCCTACACCCTTGAGGAAGTCGGCCGCAAGATGGGCGTTACCCGCGAGCGGGTACGCCAGATCGAAGCCCAGGCGCTTTCCCGCCTGCGCCACCCATCTGTCCGCCGCAAACTGCGCGATTATTTGGGAGAATAACATAAACCTTTCATCACCCCGCGAGGCGGGGTGATGTGTTTAAAACCAAGATACTGGGGGAATGAAGGAGTCGAATGATGGCAAAACAAACTTCGAAAGGCAATGGCCAGCCGATACAAAAAATCGCCATCGATTTGGAAGTATCACCCATCCAACGTGAAGCGCTCCTGAAAAGACTCCAGGGTCGTTTTGAGAAAAACAGGAACCGCCACATTGATCTTGACTGGTCAAAAATCCAGGCCAAACTGGAAACGCGCCCGGAAAAATTGGCATCACTGCACGCCATGGAGAGCACCGGCGGTGAACCGGATGTTGTTGGTTACGACCCAGAGACGGACGAATATGTATTTATCGATTGTTCAATAGAAAGCCCAAATGGTCGAAGAAGCATTTGTTATGACCGAGAAGGGCAGGCAGAAAGAGAAAAGAAGGGCGTTTATCCAGCGGGTAACGCCGTTGATCTCGCAGCCGCGATGAATATTGAGCTCTTGAATGAAGAGCAGTACCGCGCGTTGCAGAAACTGGGAGAATTCGACACCAGGACGGAGAGCTGGATACAAACGCCTCCGGATATTCGAAAATTGGGCGGCGCCCTCTTCTGTGACCGTCGCTACGGCCACGTCTTCGTGTTTCATAACAGCGCGCCCTCCTTCTACGCAGCCAGAGGTTTCCGTGGCTCGCTAAGGATTTAAGCCTTCGATCACCTGGAAGAGTTTCAATAGTATTCTGTTCGGTTTTTCCTAATCTCTCAGGGGCTGCGTAACCGACAGTATTTTTAGGCCGCCCCCAAAATACTTGCAATCTCCACCCGTTTGTTGCATACTTATCTTCGGGAGGAGAATATCCATGGCCAAGATCCCCTTGCGCGTCTATAACCATAATATTGAAAAACGCATCGAGAACCACCAGACCCAAGAAGCAATTGCCCATTGCAAGCAAATCCTTAAATTCCACCCGAAGCACATCGACACCTACCGTCTGCTGGGAAAAGCGTTTTTGGAAAGCCAGCGTTACGGCGAGGCCAGCGACATTTTACAGCGCGTCCTTTCGGTCGTCCCCGATGATTTCATCTCCCAATTGGGGATGAGCATCATCCGCGAGGACGAAGGCGACCTGGACGGCGCGATCTATCACATGGAGCGTGCCTTTGAAGTCCAGCCGGCCAATGGAGCCATCCAGGAAGAGTTGCGCCGTCTGTACGGGCGCCGCGATGGTATCCAGCCTCCCAAAATCCGCCTGACGCGCGGCGCGCTGGTGCGCATGTATGGCCGTGGAGAATTGTTTACCCAGGCGATTGCCGAAGCCAACGCCGCACTGTCCGAGTACCCCGAGCGGCTGGATATGCAGGTGCTGCTCAGCCGCCTGCACTTCCAGTCCGGTGACAAGGTCAAGGCCACGGAGGTCGCATCCAGGCTGGTGGAAAAACTGCCGTACTGCTACGAGGCCAACCACATTCTGGCCGAGGTGCTGTCTGGTACCAGCCGACCCGAAGATGCCCGCCCCTACCAGGAGCGGCTGCGCGCGCTGGATCCCTATCTTGCATTCGTATCCTCCGCCCAACCCACCAGCGCCGATGTGCCCGACAACGCGGTCATGGTTGACGAGTTGGAATACGATCCCGAGCAGGATGAAGCCTCCCGGCCCGGCTGGACGCAGCAGGTTGGGCTGGCATGGGACGAGACGCTCACCAGAGAAGCCACCCCAGACTGGCTGGCCGGCGAACTACCATCCGGCGAGAGTGACCTCCAACCGCCCTTCACCGAGGCCGAGCCGGCAGAATCCGCCCAGCCCGCGGAAATTCCGGACTGGATGGTCGCCGCCGGATGGAAACCATCCACCGGCGAAGAGACCGAAACCCACGTAAGCTTTAACCAAACCGAAGAAGATCTGCCTGCCCCGGCGGAAATGCCCGACTGGCTGCAGGAACTCGCGCCTGCCGCCCCCACCGAAGCGGTGGAAGAACCGGCGCAGGAAACCGAAGAAGACACCGGCTGGCTGGACCAGATTCTCGGCCCATCGCAGCCGGCGCAGGCAGCCGTCGAGCAACCCGCGGCGGAAGCCGAAGTTCCGGAATGGCTGCGGGATCTGGAAGGCGAGAAACCCGTGGAAGCGCCCACCCCGGTTGAACCTGAATCAGCCATGCCGGATTGGATCACGATGGAATCGGGCGAACCCCCGGTAGAGACAGCTCTGGAAGCGGCCGAGGCAACGCAAACCGCCTGGGAACCAACTGCGGAAGGCGAACCGGCCGTGGAATCTGGGGCAGACATCCCGGATTGGCTGCAGGAACTGGCCCAGGAACCGGCGGCAGAAGCCGTGCCGCCCGCCGAAGCGGAAACGCCACTTGCTGAATCGGTAGAGATGCCGCCTCTGCCCGAAAGCACCGCCACAACAGCGGAAGATAGCGCGACAGCCGCCCCACCCGAGGATATGGACGCGGCTCTCGCCTGGCTCGAAAGCCTGGCAGCTCGCCAGGGAGCGGATGAAGCGACATTAATCAGCCAGCCCGATCAGCGCGGCGCGGAAATGCCCGAATGGCTGCAAAAAGAGGCGCAAGCCAGCGCCGCGGTGGAGCAGGAGATCCCTCCGGAATCCATCGAGAGCGAACTGGCGCCGGAAGCGCTGGAGCAGGCAGCGCCGGCGGAAGTGCCCGAATGGCTGCGGGAAGAGTCCGCGCCTGTCGAGCCAGCCGCCGGAGAACAGGTGCCGGAGTGGCTGCAGGAACAACCAGCCGTAACGCCAGAAGAACCCGTTACGGAAGAGCAAGTGCCCGAGTGGCTCCAGGAGCAGCCCACGGCTGTAGAACCAGCCGCAGCAGAAGAGGTGCCGGAGTGGCTGCGTGAACAGTCGGTGGAAGCAGTAAACGACCAGCCTGCAGCCAGGGAAGAGGAAGCGATCCCCGAATGGT
This sequence comes from uncultured Anaerolineaceae bacterium, assembly GCA_937920255.1. Classification (GTDB taxonomy): domain Bacteria; phylum Chloroflexota; class Anaerolineae; order Anaerolineales; family Anaerolineaceae; genus CALDSL01. Next base: position 3,539 of record CALDSL010000121.1, read on the forward strand.
TGCGCGAACAGGCAGTCGCAGCGGAAGAAACAGCCGAAGAAGCAGCAGTGCCCGAGTGGCTGCAGGAACAACCTGAAACCACCCCCGAAGCTGAACAGCCCGCGGTAGAGGCGGAAATTCCCGAATGGCTGCAGGAGCAGCCGCAAGCCGCCTCCGGCGAGCTGGTCGAATCCGCTGAAGAAACGACGGTGCCTGAATGGTTACAGGAACTTTCGGTACAAGGCGATACGGCAGTCAGCGAACCGCAGGCGGAAGAGCCCCATGAAAAAGCGGAACTGCCGGAATGGCTGGATATTCCCACCGGTGAACCAGCCGAAACTGCAGATGTGGCTCAGGAAGGCGTGGATCTTCCCGAATGGCTGACGGAAGTCGACCAGGAGGTGCACGAAACCGCGCTGGAAACGCCGGCTCTGGAAGCCGAGATCGCCGCGCAAGCAGCCGAAACCCTACCTGAACAACCCGCAGCCGAGGCGCCCAACGTGCCAGGCGACGATATCGACGCGGCGCTGGCCTGGCTGGAAACCCTGGCGGCGAAACAGGGCGCGGATGAGGAAACGCTGGTCACCCGGCCCGAAGACCGGCTTGCCGCACCGCCGGATTGGGTACAACAGGCCGAGGAGCAGGAGACAGCCGCCACCGCCGCGGAAGCAGAAGCCATCGAAATTGTGCCAACCGATGAAACCCAGACGGGTCCAGAACTTGCTGAAGAGATGCCGGAACCGGTCACCGCGGAGATGGAAGAAGCCACGCCGGTGGAAGAACCGGGGAAGGCAGTCGAGATCCCGGCTGCATCTGAAGAGCCCGACACCCTGGGTTGGGTCGCCGAAGAAGAAGCCCCGGCGGAAAAGACCCAGCCGGTGCGCGCAGCGGTCGAAGAACCCCCGGCAACGCCAATCTACGCAGAAGGCGTATCGCTGGTCGACGCTGAGGAAGAGGAAGAAGATCAGGAGCCGCTGCCGGAGTGGCTGCGGGGTCTTGGCGCCTACTCCGCGGATCTGGAAGCCGACCTGGAAGAGGAAGAGCAGCACATGGCCGAATGGCTACCCGAGACTGACGCCTACCACGAGCGGTCTGAGGCTATTCCGCAAACTGCAGAAGCGGAAGCTGCGATCACCCAGGAAGTTATGCCGGTCGAAGCTGAGGCTGAGATTACCCAGGAAGTTTTGCCGGTTGAACCTGAACCGGTTGCCGAGATGGAAGCTCCGGCGCCTGTGGTGGAAGAGGAAAAACCAGCCGTCACCCAGCCTGTGCAAGCTGCCGCGCCGTTCGCCGAACTACCCGAGCGGCTGCAGCAGGCTCAAACCGCGCTGGAAAAAGGCGATATCGGCGCTGCCCTGGCGGATTACACCCAGTTCATCCAGAACGGCGAGTTGCTGGAAGAAACCATTCACGATTTGCGCGACGCGCTCTATCGCCACCCGGTGGATGTCGATATCTGGCAGTCACTGGGTGACGCCTACATGCGCAGCAACCGCATCCAGGAAGCCCTCGATGCCTACACGAAGGCCGAGGAATTATTAAGGTAGAAACCTCCAACTGCCGGGGACTTCCCCGGCAGTTGGATCAAAAACTCAATAGACCCACGGAGGGAAAGACAAGTGGAGCGTACTCTCGTATTGGTAAAGCCGGACGGCGTGCAACGCGGCCTGATCGGTGAAGTGATTGCGCGGTTGGAACGCCGCGGCCTCAAGCTGGTTGCCGCCAAATTTTTGCAAGTAAGCCCCGAACTGGCGCAGACGCATTACGCCGTGCACGAAGGGAAACCGTTTTATGAAGGTCTGATCCGGTATATCACCTCCGCGCCGGTGATGGCCATGGTCTGGGAAGGCCCGAACGCGGTGGCCGTGGTGCGCCAGACGATGGGCGCCACCCGACCCTGGGAAGCGGCCCCCGGCACCATCCGCCATGATTTTGGCCTGGAAGTCGACCGCAACCTGACCCATGCCTCTGACAGCGTGGAAAATGGCGAAAAAGAAGCCGCCCTGTGGTTCACCGAGAATGAAATGGTGAGCTGGCAGCGCGCCAACGATCCGTGGATCTTTAGCAACAAATAAAGCCGCTGGCAAGCGCATTGCTTGCGCCTGTTTTCTCGATAAATGGGCTTTGACAATTTTTCAAAAAGACTTGACGCCCCCGAATGGGTATGATAAACTATCATCCGTTCGGGGGCGTGGTGTAGTGGTTGAACATGCGGCCCTGTCAAGGCCGAGACCGCGGGTTCGAATCCCGTCGCTCCCGCCTGAACCCAAAGAAGCTGCCAACGCGGCTTCTTTTGATTCC
>CALDSL010000122.1 GCA_937920255.1 uncultured Anaerolineaceae bacterium
CCGTATTACAACTTCAAGCTGGGTCTTTCCGAAAAAGGCGAGTGGGCGCACATCAACCGTGACCAGTTGATCATTTTAGAAGGCATCCACGGGCTGAACCCCGAACTGCTGCCGGATATTTCGCATGAGAACACGTTCCGTATTTACGTCTCGTGCCTCACCCAACTTAACCTGGACCGCCACAACCGCATTTCCACCACCGATACACGCCTGATCCGGCGCATCGTGCGCGACGCGAAAGAACGCGGCTACACCGCCCAACAGACTATCGCGCGCTGGGAATCGGTGCGGCGCGGGGAGAAGCGCTATATCTTCCCCTACCAGGAAAACGCGGATGAGATCTTCAACTCGGCGCTGGTATACGAGATGACCGCGCTGAAGGCATTCGCGGAACCGCTGCTGCGTCAGGTGCCCTATGGGACCAACGAGTACATCGAAGCCAAGCGCCTGCTGGCGTTCCTGGAATGGTTCCTGACGATCGACGCGGATCTGATCCCTGACAATTCGATCATGCGCGAGTTTATCAACGGCTCCATCCTCAAGGAATTCAAGCTATGGGATCTGCGCCGCGGCACGCAATAACGCGCTAGGAAGCTGGCGCTTCCAGCCGCTGGATCACGCGCCACGCTTGCAGCGTCAGCCAGCGCGAGGGCGTCTTCTTCTGGCCGAACTCCCAATCCTTCCACGCCGCCCACGCGGACTCAACGGTAAACCGCCCGTCGGGTCCGCTTTTGCCTTTGAGCACGGCGAGCATATCCAATATCCGCGGATCGTCTTTCAGCCACGGAAAGCGCGTGAGCACCTCCATTACGTGCAGCAGGTCGTACCAGACGAACGGCACTTTCAGTTTGCGGAAGTCCGTACCCATATAAAAAATGAACGGGTGCTGGGTAAGGCTGTTCTCCCACAGATGCAGCAGGGTTTCCGCGCCGGTATGGCAGACTGGGTGGTCGCGCCAGGCGCTGCTGGCCGAAAGCGCTTTGAGCATGGCCAGGTTGGCAAACGGGCACGGGTCTTGTTTACGCCCCGGTCCACGGAAAGTTCCCATTTCCTTTGAAACGGCGCACGGCCAGCCGTTGTCGCGCGCCAGGCCGGCCAGGTACTCCAGCGCTTTTTGCACTGAGGGGTGGTTTTCCAGCCCCATCTTCACCAGGGCGTACAGACTCAGCGGCGCATCGCATAACGCCCAGGCCCAGGTGTCCTCTCCCGTACCGCCGTAGTGGGTGGGGATGTTGGTCGGCAGTTGGAACGGGCCTTCATCAGATTGGTGGGCAAGAACGGCTGCCGCCACTTGCTCCATTGACAGGTCGTCGATCGTCAAACCCAGGTCGGCGGCAAAGGTGATTTTGTGGAACAACTGCCCGGCGCTCTTGTGGCTGGCGATCACAACCCCTGGCCAGCCGCGCAGATCCGCCACCAGCGCTTGCACCAGAGGGTCGGCCAGCATGCGCGCGCGAGCGGAAAGCACCCGGGGATCCTGCTCGGGTTGCTTGAGCAAGTCCAACCGGGTGCGGTATTCGATCCAGGATTCGCCGTCCAGCAACCAGTCAACCGGAGCGTTCATCGTGAACTCCATTGGGCTATCCATCCGGCGCTGGCTGCGGTCAAGCCATCATGCTAGCGCTTCCTGCTCGCGGACTGGCCGGGAGCAGGAAGCGTTTAGATGGCCGGGATTATCGAACCGGGGTGGTGGTCTTGATATACTTGCGCATCACGCGTGCCATGCGAGCGATGCCTTCATTAATCATCTCCGGCGTGGCATTGGAGAAGTTCAAGCGGGCGGTATTCTCGCCGCCGCCGCGCGGGAAGAACGAGAACCCGGGCACGAAGGCCACTTTTTCTTCCACGCACTCTTTGAAGATATCCACCGCTTTGGTACCTTCCGGCATGGTCATCCACAGGAACAGGCCACCCCGCGGGCGCGTCCAGCGCACGCCGGCGGGCATGTGCTCCTCCAGCGCGTCGAGCATCACATCGCGGCGCTCGCGGTACACCCGGCAGATCACCTCAGCGTGCTTATCGAGAAAACCACCATGCCCGACTTCGTAGGCCACGATCTGGTTAAATGTGGAGGTATTCAGGTCGGTACCCTGCTTGGCCTGCACCAGCTTGGTGATCACCTCAGGCGGGGCTACCACCCACGCCAGGCGGAAGCCAGGGGCAAGGATCTTGGAGAAAGTGCTCAGATAAATCACATTACCGGTATAGCTGCCGTGGTTCAGGCCGCGCATTTCGCTATCGACCACGTTCACGCCGGGCAGGTATTCGCCTTCATAGCGCAGTTGCCCGTAGGGGTCATCTTCCACGATTGGCACGCCGTAGCGATCGGCTAGTTCCACCAGTTGGCGGCGGCGTTCGGTCGGCATGGTGACGCCGGTTGGGTTCTGGTAATTGGGCATGGTGTAGATAAACTTTGGCCCAAAGCGTAGCGCCTGTTCCAGTTCTTCAGTGATCATGCCGTTCTCGTCGGACGGCACGGTGACGTACTCGGCGCCGTAGGCATTCCAGGCCTGCAGCGCGCCCAGGTAGGTGGGGTTTTCCACCAAAATGCGGTCGCCGCGGTTAATAAAAATTTTGCCCAGCAAGTCCAGCGCCTGCTGCGAACCTGTGGTGATGAGAATGTTCTCTGTCGAGATTTCAATATCGATGCGCGAGGCATAACGGGCGATCATCTCCCGCAGGGGTGTGTAACCTTCCGTTGCGCCGTACTGCAGGGCCTTGGGTCCCAGCGGGCCGTGCAGCACGCGCTCGGTGGCGGCCAGCACCTCTTCAATGGGGAAGACATCCGGCGCGGGCATACCGCCGGCAAACGAAATCACTCCAGGCAGCTCAGTAACTTTGAGCAGTTCGCGGATCGCTGAACTCTGCATGCGTTGTGTACGTTGCGAGAAGCGATGTTCCCAGGGTGTTTGCATAAAATCTCTCCTTTTGCCTTACGTAATCGGTTGCGCGTTGATGAAACGGATTTGGTCTGATAACACGACCGGTATGGTGAAAGATGCGGGCGCACAGCGCCCGCATCTCTGGAGATTAGACAAGTTTCGGGAAGCGGCTGAGAATGACAGCCGCGCCAGGTAGTGTGACGCGATCGCCGGTTTTGAGCTCGGCCGGCATCTTGCCGGTGGTCTTGGGCGCGCCCTGGTAGATGGAGATCGGCGCGCCTTCTTCGGCGGCTTTTTCATCAATCACGGCCTGGCCGGTGAGGAAGCCTTCGCTGTCGATGGCGCAACTGGTGACCACGCCGATCACGCGGCCCTTGTGGTCGACCACGGGGTCGCCGTTGTGAGCCATGCGCACGCCTTTCTCATTGAAGCGGAAGCGCACCAGAATACTCTTGCGGTTCTTTTCGCGGGCGATATACGCTTCGCGGCCGATGAACCAGGGTTTGTAGGTTTTGACGTACGAACCAAACCCGGCCTCGCTGACGCCCAGGCCCAGGTCGCCTGCCATTTCGTGGCCGTAGAGCGGCAGGCCGGTTTCGGTGCGCAGCGAGTCGCGCGCGCCCAACCCGCAGGCCTTGAGGCCCAGCGGTTCGCCCGCCGCCAGCAGCGCGTTCCACAGATCGACGGCGCGGTCGGGGTGAACGAACAGTTCAAAGGCCATCTTCTCGCCGGTGTAGCCGGTGCGCGAGACCACCAGGTCAAACCCGCCCACCACCGCTTCGCACAACTCGGTGCGCTTAAGGCCCATGATGCGCTTGCGGGTCGCCGGATCGACGCCCAGGGCCAGCAGAATATCGCGTGATTTCGGCCCCTGCAGGGCGATGTCCACGCGCATGTCCGCGCCTTCTTTCGGGTCGCGCAGGTTGCGCAGCACGGCGTTGCAGCCGAACGCGCGCGCCCACGGCCGGTCTTTATCCACCATCACTTCGCCCTTGAGCACCGCGTTCAACCAGGCCCAGTCCTTGGCGTCGTTGGAGGCGTTGACCACCACCAGGTATTTGTCCTTGGAGCGGTAGTACACCAGCGTATCGTCGATAACGTTGGCGTCTACATCCAGGAAGTGGGTATAGAGCGACTGGCCAACTTCCAGCGAGCTGATGTCATTGGCGCATACGCTGTCGAGGAACAGGCCGGCGTCCGGGCCTTCGGCCTGGAACACGCCCATGTGCGAAACGTCAAACAGCCCGGCGGCTTTGCGGGTGGCCAGGTGTTCTTCCACCACCGAGGTGTACCACACCGGCATGTCCCACCCGGCAAACGGCACCATCTTGGCGCCCATCTTGCGGTGGGTTTCGTTGAGCGCGGTGCGCAGCGT
>CALDSL010000123.1 GCA_937920255.1 uncultured Anaerolineaceae bacterium
CTGATCGACGAACGCGGCTTTAACCTCGACCAACTCGTGATGGACAAATACCATCTGCGCGACGCGGTAGCAACGAAAATTCAAGCTCACCGGCTGGAAGCGCGCAAGCTGTCTTATAACCTGTTTTTGCTACCTGGCAGTCAAACGCCGCTGGAAGTGCATCCCGAGATTTGTTTCACCTATCCGCTCGACGCTTACCCCTACAACACGCTGTATCGCGGCGCGTATCCGTTCAAGAAACATTATTACACCCAGATTGGCGACCTGGAAGACCGCGGCGAGGAATTCAACTGCGCCGTTTTCCTGGACAGCCTGCCCCAGGTGAAGGTATGGGTGCGCAATTTAGAGCGCAGACCGAATCACTCCTTCTGGCTGCAAACCTCCACCGATCGGTTCTATCCCGACTTTGTTTGCCTGTTACATGACGGGCGCTATCTGGTAGTTGAATACAAGGGCGAAGACCGGTGGAGCAATGAGGATTCGCGCGAGAAGCGGATCATCGGAGAGGTTTGGGAGAAAAGAAGCAACGGAAAGTGCTTGTTTGTGATGCCAAAGGGTCCGCGTTGGGATACGATCCGAGAAATTTTTTGATGGCTATGCTCGGTGACTCTCTCGCAAAATAAAGCCGTAGAGTGTGGTTGTTTTGCGGCCGCAAAGACCCCCCTCCAACCTCCCCCCACAGGGCTGTGCCCAAATGAAAATATACATTTGGAGGGAGGCTTTAACGCTCCCTCCAGATGGCGCTCTTTGCCATCTGGAGGGGAGTTGGAGGGAGGTCTTTTTTGCTCGCTATGGCCGCTTTAAAGTGCTCCCCCTGTCCAGACTCCCTCAACTGTGGCATAATTGTCGCGTTCTGATCCCCGCATTCATGAGGAGAGACCCGTGAATTTCGAAAAAATTTGTGTCCTCGGACTGGGATACATTGGACTGCCCACCGCGAGCACCTTCGCCACGCACGGCATCCGCGTCGTCGGCGTGGACGTCAACCCGCAGATCGTAGCCGGCCTGCAGAACGGCGAGATGCACATCTACGAGCCCGGGCTGCGCACCCTGGTGCAGGCCGCGCGAAAATCCGGCAACCTGGAAGTCTGCGCCCAGCCCGAACGCGCGGACGCATTTCTGATCGCCGTGCCGACCCCCTTCTATGACGACAAACGCGCCGATATGCGCGCGGTGATCTCCGCCGCCGAGTCGGTCGTGCCCGTGCTGCAGCCCGGCAACCTGGTGGTGCTCGAATCGACCTCGCCGCCGCGCACCACGGTCGACCTGCTGCTGCCCATCCTCGAGCGCTCCGGCCTCAAAGCCGGCGTCGATTTTCACGTGGTCTATTCCCCCGAACGCGTGCTGCCCGGCCAGATCCTGCGCGAGCTGATCGAAAACGCGCGCGTCATCGGCGGCATCACCCCCGCCTGCGCCGAAGCCGGCCGCGACCTGTACGCCACCTTCGTGCGCGGCGAGATCATCCTCACCGACGCCACCACCGCCGAGATGGTCAAGCTGATGGAGAACACCTACCGCGATGTCAATATCGCCATCGCCAACGAGTTCTCGCGCCTGGCCGA
>CALDSL010000124.1 GCA_937920255.1 uncultured Anaerolineaceae bacterium
CCCTGGTGCGCCTCGCGCACCGCCTGCACCAGCGCCTCGGGGCGAATATCCTTCAACAAATAGCCCTGCGCGCCGGCGCGGATGGCCGGCAGCACTTTGTCATCCTCGCCGAAGCTGGTCAGGATGATCACGCGCGTTTCGGGGCACGCGGCTTTGATCTTCGCGGTGGCCTCCACGCCGTCCATCTGCGGCATCACCAGGTCGAGCAAAACCAGATCGGGCTTCAGCGTTTGCGCCAGTTGAACCGCCTCGGCGCCGTCAACGCCCTCGCCCACCACCTGCATGTCGTCCTGCAGGTCGATGAACATGCGCAGCCCCTGGCGCACCACCGCGTGGTCGTCGGCGATCAGTACGCGGATGAGCGGCGGCGCGGCCGGCTCCGGCGCGGCGCGCGCCTGGCTGCTGCGCAGCGCCTTCTGGATCGTCTCCAGTTCGGCGCCCACCTGCCGCGCGCTCTCCGGGCGGGCGGGGTTGTCTTTGCGCAGCATGCGCCGGATCAGGCTGGCCAGCGCCGGCGGCACGCCGCCGCGCAAATTTTCCAGCATCGGCAGCGGGTGGGTCTTAACCGCCCACATCAGGTCAAACGCCGTATCGCCGTTGAACGGCAGCCGCCCGGCGAGCATTTCGAACAGCACCACCCCAAACGACCAGATATCCGAGCGCTCGTTCACCGCGCGCCCTTCGAACACCTCGGGGCTGAGATAGGAAAGCGTGCCCAAAATCGTCCCGGTCTCGGTCAGCCGCGGCATCTCGCCCATGCGCGCCAGCCCAAAATCGGTCAGGCGCGGGGTGCCGTCTTCGGCCAGCAGGATATTAGCGGGCTTGATGTCGCGGTGCAAAATTTGCAGGTGGTGCGCGCGGCTGAGCGCATCGGACAACTCCAGGCCAATGGAAACCACCCGATCCAGCGGCAGCTTGGGCTCGCGCAGCAGCAGGTCGGCCAGCGAGCCGCCGCCCACGTACTCCATGATGATGTAATGCCGGTTGCCCTCGTCGACCGTATTGAGCACCTTGACGATATTGGGGTGGTTGAGCCGCCGCAGGGCTTCACCCTCGCGCAAGAAACGCTCCACCAGGTCAGGCGCGGCGGTGGTCAGTTCCGGCCGCAGTTGTTTAATCGCGACGGCTTCGCCGGTCAGGGTATCGCTGCCGGCGTACACGTTGCCCATTGCCCCGCCGCCGAGCAGGCGGCCCAGGCGGTACCGGTCGTGGATGAGAGCGTTCTGGCTATCCATAAGTGGAATCCTTATTCGGGGATTGGCAGACGGTAACACCATTATACAAAAAACACAGCCGCCGCGCGGCGGTCAGTTTTTTTGGGGGGGTGGCGTGTGATGAAGTATGTTTTTGGCAATCTCCAACCCCCCTCCCGCTCCCCCCAAATCGCAAAAACCGCGATTTGGAGGGAGAGAAAGCCGTGAGTCCTCCCCCCAAAACTGTATTTCGTTTTGGGGGGAGTTAGAGGGGGGTGGACATCGCCATAGCATCCACCCACCTCCCCATCTCACAAAACCGCCTTCACCCCCGGGATGCGACGCAGCCCTTCGGCGGCCAGGAAGCACAGCACCACCACCACGGGCAGCACGATCACATACTTGAGCAGCGGTGGCGCGGCCACGGCGGCGGCGGCCACCGTCAGCGGCACCTGGATGAGCGGGTGGATCAGGTACACCGCGTAGCTGTTCGGCCCGGCGAAGGCCATCACTCGGCTGGCCGGCTTCTTGCGGTCTCGCAACCACAGGATCAGCGTCATGCTGATCGATACGCTGAACAGCCCGATCCACAGCATGAAGGCCGCGGCCTGCCAGTGCAGCCCACCGGTGAAGGCGTCCACGCCGCCTTCCGCCGCGCCGCCGGCCACAAACAGCACCGGCATCATCAGGAACAGCCCCAGCGTCATCCAGCGCCAGAAGCGCAAATCCCTGCCATCAAATCGCGCCAGCCAGTCGTTGCGATAGGCCAGGGTGCCGGCGATGAAGAACAGAATGTACTGCACGAAGAAGATCACCATCAGGTTGAAGATGCCGAACACCTCCACCGTTTCGCCCACGCTGTAGCCCAAACCGAGGACGAACATCAGCGCGGCCACCACCGCCCCGAACCCCAGGATTTCCTTCCGGCCGGGTACCTTCAACTGCCGGATCCACTTCATCTCCACCGCGCGTGTCGCCAGCCGCCACAGGCTGTAGCCTGCCAGGAACAACAGCAGGGCGAAGATAAACCAGGTCGGGCCTTCGTCCGCGCCGGTGAAAAACGTCCGGCGGGCGTAATCCCAGAACGACATCGAAATTTCATGCCGGCCCACCTGCGCAAAGTAGGTGGGGATGCGGCTGAGCGCGAAGGTGTACACCACCAGTGGAATGCCGAGACGGATCAGGCGATCTTTCCAGAACTGCGCGGCGCCCTTGCGGTCGTACGAGCGCGGGGTGAAATAACCCGAGATGAAGAAATACAGCCCCAGCGAGAAAGCCTGCACCATGGTGGTGACAAACGTCAGCACAATGCCGGAGACTTCGGTTTGGAGCGGGTCTTCAAACGTCCAGTCGCCTTGCGCGCCGTAAGTAATGGCGGTGTGCAGCGCGATCACCAGCACGATCAGGATCGCGCGCAGGCTGTCCAGGTACGCCATGCGCGTGGCCGTCTTGACAGCCGTCGCCGGCCGGGCCTGAGCACTTACACTACGTTGAACATTGGTTGTGGTAGACATCGGTTCATCCTTTCCTTTCTAACTTTCCTCTTGCCCATGCGAAAATTGCGCGAACAAATCCAGCAAACAGCCCAAATCCGCGCCCTTGACCACGAACGCATCCGCGCCGGCTTGCAGGGCTTTTTGCCGGTTAGCGTCGCTGGCATACACGGTGAAGACGATGACCGCCCGCGCCAAACCCTGGACCTTGATCCGGCGCGTGGCCTCAAAACCGTCCATCTCGGGCATTTCCAGGTCCATCAGCACGATGTCGGGTCGGAGCACGCGCGCCAGGTACAGGGCTTCCCAGCCGTCTGCCGCCTCACCAGCGACAGCGATATCGGCGGTCAGGGCGAACAGGTTGCGCAACTCTTTGCGCACGACTGCGCGGTCATCCACGATGAGAACTTGAACGGTCATCCGAACCTCGCGAAAAACATACTGGTGGCACTGTTTGCTGGATTCAGCATACGCGGGATGCCGCGCGCGCGCATCCGGCGCGCGAACGTACCCGCACAACAAAACAGACCGGTCTTTCAACCGGTCTGTGGATGTACACACTCAGCCTAACGACCTAAGTCAAGCGGCGGATGCCGCCGTTAGCCGCCGGGCGCCAGCCCTTTCTTGATGGCAAAGATCGCCAGGCGGGTGCGGTCTTCCAGGCCCAGTTTGCCCAGCAGGCTGCTGATGTGAGTCTTGACCGTCTTTTCGCTGATCACCAGCTTCTCCGCGATTTCGCGGTTGCTCAGCCCCTGGGCCACCAGCCCCAGCACCTCCCGCTCGCGCTCGGTCAGGTCGAACGCGGCGGCCTGCGGCGCGGCGGGCTGGGCAGCCACCTGATCCATCAACTTGCGCATCACATGCGGGTGCAGCCGCGCCTCGCCGTGATAGGCGGCGCGGATGGCTTCCATCAGGTCGGCCGGCGAGACGTCTTTGAGCAGAAAGCTGACCGCCCCAGCCTGGATGGCCGGGATGACCTTGTCATCCTCCACAAAGCTGGTCAGCGCGATCACCCGCGTGGGCTGCCCCAGCGCGCAAATCTGGCGCGTGGCGGAAATGCCGTCCAGTTCGGGCATCACCAGGTCCATCAGCACCACATCCGGCTTCAGCCGCGCGGCCAGATCCACCGCCGTGCGGCCGTTGACCGCTTCGCCCGCCACGTCGATATCGTCCTGCAGTTCCAGCAGGGTGCGCAGTCCCTGGCGCACGATGGGATGGTCGTCTACGATCAACACCGAAATCCGCGCAGTCTCCGTACGATCAGACATGCTGCACCTCCTGCTCCAGGGCGATCTCCGCGGCCAGATGGGTGCCTTTCGCAGGCTGCGATTCGATCGCCAGCTTGCCGCCCAATGCCTCGACCCGTTCCCGCATGCTCACCAGCCCCAAATGCCCGGGCTGCATTCGCGCCTGGGCCGGGTCGAACCCCACGCCATCATCGTCGACGCGCAACGAAACGCAGTTGGGGTCTTCCAGATCCACCGCCACCAGCGCGCGGTCGACCCCGGCGTGCTTGACGATATTGTTCAGCGCTTCCTGGACAATGTGAAACAGTTCCGTCTCGATGTGCGCGGGCAGGCGGCGCTCACCTTTGATGCGCAGATCCACCGCCAGCCCATTCTCCGAAAACTGCTTCTCCGCCAGCCGGCGCAGAGCCGGCGCCAGGCCCTCCTGCGCGGCCGAGTGCGGGTGCAGTTCCTGGATCAGCTCGCGCATTTCGGATAACGCACTCTGCGCCAGCACCTGCAGGTGATCCAGCTCAGCCGCCGCGCGCGCCGGGTTGCGGTCGATGAGGATGCGCGCAGCCTGCGCCGAGAGCGTAAGCCCGAAGATGATCTGCGTGACCGAATCGTGCAGCTCGCGCGCCAGCCGGTTGCGCTCGCTGGCCGCGGCCAGTTCTTCCACCTGGGCGGCGTAGTCACGCAGCTTGCGGTTGGCCACCTGCAGGTCGGCCAGCAGCGCCTCGCTGCGCGCCTGGGCTTCGCCGGCCTCTTTGGCCAGGTGGCTCAACGAGGTGAACAGGAAGATCGCTGTGGGGTAGATGATGACAAAACCAATACTCTCTGACAGCGGGAAGCTGATCAACAGGGCAAAGACCATCAGCACAATGATCAAGCCGATCCAGACCAGCGCCGTGCGGCGCGGAAAATTGAGGATACTCTGCGTGCAGGGCGGAATGAACAGCAGTGAGAAGAAATCCAGCTCGCCCACTTCGATCACCAGCACCATTGCCACGGCGGTTTCGAGCGCGTTGACCACGTGCAGCAGGCGCACGTCGCGCGCGGTCAGATAGGGTTCAATTACCAGAAGGAACAGGTAAAAACCCAGGAATCCGACCATCAACCCGAAATCCGGTTCCCTGCGCAGCTGAACGATCGACCGCGCGGCGGCCGCCGCAAAGACCAGGTAGAGCGCGACATAGGCGATCCACAAGCGCCTGCGAGGTGAACGGACGTGCATGCTTTCCCTCCGGATACGGATTTATGATAGCACGTTAACGGCCGCGGTTCTAGTGGGATAAAAGCCGGGCGGGAAGACGCATCCTGCAAATACCGCTGCTTAGTTCTGGAGGCGGACCGTTTTCAACGTCTCATCTACAAGAAGGTCGTACTGGCTGCCTTCGGCTGCCGGGCGCGCAAAAATCACCACCAGGCTGCGGCTTTCCGTCCGGTAGAATGCATACACCAGGTGTTGGAGTTCATTCTGAACAGAATAAGTAAGTTCCCAGCGCAGGTAAGGCAGCCCGCCATCGCTGGTCAAATTATCCACACGCACCTCGGTGTAATCCGGCGCCATCTGCTTCACGTTCGCTTCCCAGTCCGTCTTCAATTTGTCGATATCGAAGGGCGCGGTTATCAGTATAGTACCAATGTTCATCCTGGCCGGATCTTCTCCCGGAGGGATCCAACCGTCGGTATCGCCGCCTTGCAGCTCGAAGTAACCGTGGCTCCAGTCTGCCGGCGGCACCAGTGAGAAAACGCCGCTCGGATGAATGAAGCGCCGTTCTTCTGGTACCACGGCCGGGTCGGCAGTTCCCATCGAAAGCAGGGTTGGAGTCATCATCTTGGTTGGCGTAGCGGTTGATGTGGCAGTCTGAGTCGGGGCTGGAGTGGGAGTGGCCGGCACGATGCTCAGGGTGGCTGTGGCCTCGGGTGATCGCGTTTCGGTGCTGGCCGGCAAAGCCGTAGCGGTGGGAACGGGCGGCTGTCCGGTGCCCGCACTGCAGGCGTTTAAAAGAAACAAAATCCACATAACTACGAAGAACAGGCGTGCTTTCATGGTTCTCCCCGGCTCAATTAATGGATTAGCGAAATGCATACGGTTGCGGACCTGCTCGTGGTGCTTGCCCGGCAGGGTATTCTCTGTAAAATTTAAACCCGCCAGGTTATTCCACCGGTTTTTCGCCAGTCACATCGGTTTCTTTCGGCGGAGGCAGCGCCTCTTGCGGCTTCGCGGGCGGCAGGGGGCGGGCGACTGTGGGTGTGTCCACTTCCTGCAGCGCGGCGGAAAGGCTGGCCAGTTCCTCTTCCAGTCCGGCGATCTCCTGTTCCGACGCTTCCAGCTTCTTGATATAGTGGTCGCGGTCGAACAGGATTTCCTCGATCTTCAGCTTGAGGTTGTCGCGCTCGGTCTCCAGCGCAGCAAATTTTTTGCGGCCGGCAGCGCTGTTCCAGCTGCCCTTTACTCTTCCCGGGATCGACAGCAGCACGGTGATCAGCACGCCTGCCGCCAGCGCCAGCAGCAACGCCACTGCCAGCGACACATCGGCGCTCCACGCGAAGAAGCTGATGGTCACTACCGCCACATTTTGTACCGCAAAAATCACCGCGAGTATCGCGATCAATAGAGCGAGGATAAGAAAAATCTGCATTTTTTCGCCTCCAGGCCGGTTGACCTTATTGTACACAACCTGGAAGAAAATGTGTCTCCAGAGCCGTTATCCGCAGATCATCCACCTTCCAAAAACCGCAACCGGCGCGGCACATCGCGAAAATCAATCGCGCCGGCGAGATAGACGCGCGCCATCTTTTTATGGCAGGTCAGGTCGTACTCATCGCGCACGGTGTAGAAAACGCCTTTCGAAAACACCTTCATATACTTGTCAAAATATTCTTTATTCTCGGGAACCTCAAGGTTGGTCAGCGACACATTTTCACCGTGGATGGAAAACCGCTCGCGTTTCTCCAGCGCAGAGGTATTGATCACCGCTTGCACGTGCGGGTCCTCGCCAAAGCGCGCTTTGAACCACTGCGCTAAGATCAGCCCGCTGTAGGCTTCGCGCAGCGCCATCCAATTTGCGCCTTCGCGCACTTCCTTTTTCACCACCGGCAGTACCACTTCTTTAAACACCTCCGCGCAGATCAGGTCGGCCGAGCTTTGCGGCACGGGCTGGATGCCAAGGGATGCCGGGGCATAGTCATTCTCGCACAGAACGTTGAGCGTCGCTTCGGCCAGCAATGCCGCCCCGGCAGATTCCTTGATCACTATTTCGCCGGCAACCACCCACACCCGCAGGAACGGAGAATAATGCAGCGCCGAAGTGCCGTGCCGTTCCACCGCCAGCCGGAACACTTCTTTCCAGAACTGGCGGCCCGTGTCACAGTCGGGATGGAGCAGGGAGGCGCTCAGGCGTTTCATCATGTAATCGGTTTCAATCATCACATGCCCCAGGTTTGTGCCGGATAAGTATTCCGGCAGCATGCGGTTGCGCTCATCGGGGGCAAGGTTCACCCAAATATCGTCATTTTTAGCGATCAGGCCGGTGAGAAAGTGGTCGATCAGGCGCTTCTGCACATCGGGCGTGATCGGCCGGCCTTGAATGCTCGCCCCCACATCGTCAAAGCCAAACATCAGGTTGGGGAATGCGTCTGCCTTGGGCTTCACCGTAAGCGACCGCATCACCACCGCGTGCGCTTTGGCGCTCGGGTAGAGCAGATCCTCGCCGGTAGGGATCTGCTCCGGCGCTTTCCACTGCGGATCGGAAAGTTCGAGGGAGGAGGTATGGATTCCCGCCCCATATAGCTCGAAGATGGCGCGCACTCGCCAGTTTGTCAGGACAGGCAGTCGCGATTGGCCATATAGGGACAGCAACGTTTCCAAGCCCTGATCGCTGCTTTCCATCACCAGGGTGATATC
Organism: uncultured Anaerolineaceae bacterium; assembly: GCA_937920255.1. GTDB lineage: Bacteria > Chloroflexota > Anaerolineae > Anaerolineales > Anaerolineaceae > CALDSL01. The sequence goes on from CALDSL010000124.1 coordinate 7,823, forward strand.
CTCGCCAAAGATTTCACTGGGGCGAAGGCTTGGGTCATTGGTCAGCGTTCGCAAATGGGTGATGATCGCGTATTCTTCCTCGGGGGTAAAATGCTTGCGGTCGCCTTCCAGCACCAGCTTCCACCGCCGGCGGCGCGGTTTCTGCTTGACGCCCTGTTCGACGATGATATTGATCAGCGCCTGGCTGATGTGATAGATCGCTTCCTTGCGGTCCGGCCATTCGGCCACCGGCTTGCCGTTGACCGGGAGAACTTGCAGCCGGGCAAACGGCATCTTGCGCCAGTCGGGCTGCGTGTTCTCAAAGATGAGCGGGATCACCCGGTTCTTGCCCTCTTCCTGTTTGCGCAGCGCCAGCGGCACTTCGACATCCTGGCAGTACTGCGACTGCATAAACCGCTGGGTGACGAACAACAGGATGATGTCGGCGGTGGTTAAACTGTGATGGATGGTTTCTTCCCACACATCGCCCGGCGGGATGTTACCGTCATACCACGGTTCCACGCGCACATCCCACTGGTAGCGCGCCAGATAGTCGTCGATGGCGGCGCGGTCGGCGTTATCCTTTCGGCTGTAAGAATAAAATACCTTCAGGGGCAACGGGTCGCTGCCAGAAGCGAGGCTTTTAATGATCATCAGGCATTTTCCTTTCTACCGGGTCGGGTTGGCGGCTGAGCGCCAGCCGCAAACCGATATGATCATAGATGTTCTGCATAGGGGCATCATAGCGGCAAGCGCAGCGGGCATAATCCGCCCCCCACTGCCAGCAGCCGCCGCGCGCCACCCGCACCGGGTACAATTTTTCCTGCTCGCCGGAAGTAATATCCTGCCCGGATGCTTCCGGGGCGTAGTAATTGTCCCAGCACCATTCCAGCACGTTGCCCGCCATGTCATACAAGCCGTATCCATTGGAGGGGAAGGCCCCCACCGGGCTGGTAAAACCTGCGTAGAGCGGGTGGCGTGATTGCGGCGTCTCCAAGTCATACGGCAAGGACGGTTGGCTGCTGTAGTTCGCATCCTGATAAGAAATGGTGTCCCCCCACGGAAACCGCCGGCCGCTCAGCCCGCCCCTGGCCGCCTTTTCCCATTCCGCCTCGGTCGGCAGCCGGTACCCGCAGGTTTCCCAGTCGACCGCGTCGGCAGCCAGCCGCAGCCGGCCAGCGCGGTACACTGCGCTGCGCGCCTGATCGGTAAAGTAGACCGGCTTCAGCCCATCCATCTCGCTCCTGGCATTGCACCACTTGACCGCGTCATACCAGTAGATGGAATGAATCGGATGGTCGCCGGCTTTGCTCATGCCCTCGCTGTCAAAGTCGTAGCCATGCTGTACGGCCCAACCCAGCACATGCTCCCATTCAGCCGCGGTGACCAGATATTTGGAAAGGAAAAACGGGCTCACAAACACTTCGTGAGCGGGCAGGTCGGATGGAACGCCGTCACCGGACGTATCGCCCATCCAAAATACACCCGCGGGAATATACGCGAAACGCTCCGCCAGCAGGAAGGGTGTGGGATCAGTCACAGGATCTCGACCTCGCCGAGTGTCGCACAACGTTTACCAAACGCTTTGGTTTGCGAAAATGTGACGGTTTTCTATAGAATTAAAGAGGAGAAAGGGGAAGAAACGTACCGGTATTGCAAATAGATTGTACTCAAAATCCGGCGCGAAACCAACAGGAAAATGCCAAAAGCCGGCCGCGTTTAACGGGCCCGATGTTTGGCGATATGCCCCATTCCACGTTACAATGGTTGGCATACAAAATGACAAGGACAGACTGTAGAAAGCCAGAGAACCATGCAAGAACCCAACGCATTCGATAACGACACAACCCCGCAGACACCCGCGGACGCGGCGCAGCAGGAAGTCCTGCCCGAGGCCCGGCTGGCCGATTTACCCGAAAAGCTGCGCGAGGGCGCGCGGCGCGCCGGCTGGAATGAGCTGCTCCCGGTGCAGGCGCGCGCCATCCCGTATCTCTTCTCGCAGCGCGATATGATGATCCAGTCGCGCACCGGCAGCGGCAAGACCGGCGCGTATCTGCTGCCCATGCTGGAGATGGTTAACCCGCTTCACAATAACACCCAGGTGCTGATCCTGGTGCCCACGCGCGAGCTGGCGCTTCAGGTGGCCACCGAAGCCGAGCTGCTGGGACGGGATACCGGCGTGCGCTCCATCGCGGTGTACGGCGGGGTGGGCTACCGCGAGCAACTGGATGCCTTCAAAGCCGGGGCGCACATCGTCATCGGCACGCCCGGCCGCATTCTCGACCATCTGCTGCGCCGCTCGCTCTCGCTCAAAGACCTGCGCTTCCTGATCTTCGACGAGGCCGACCACATGCTCTCGATGGGCTTTTATCCGGATATGCGCCGCGTGCAGGGCTACCTGCCCGACCATCCCATCAGCACCTACATGTTTTCGGCCACCTTCCCGCCTCAGGTGATGCGCCTGACCAACCAGTTCCTGCGCGATCCGGGTTTTATCAACCTGAGCAGCGACCACATCCACGTGACCGAGACCGAGCACCTCTTCTATTCCGTCCCCGGCATGGATAAAGACCGCAGCCTGGTGCGCATCATCGAGGTGGAAAACCCGCTGTCGGCCATCATCTTCTGCAACACCAAAGTACACGTAGAATACGTGGCCACTGTGCTGCAACGCTTCGGCTATGACGCCGACATGCTCACCTCCGACCTGTCGCAGGCGGCGCGCGAGAAGGTGCTGGCGCGCGTGCGCCAGGGCCGGCTGCGCTTTCTGGTGGCCACAGACGTGGCCGCGCGTGGCATCGACCTGCCGGAGCTGTCGCACGTGATCCAGTACGAGCCGCCCGAAGACGCCGAGTCCTACATCCACCGCGCGGGGCGCACCGGGCGCGCGGGCGGCAGCGGCACGGCCATCACCCTGGTCAACGTACTAGAACGCGCCGATCTGCTGCGCATCGCCAAGCGCTTCTCGCTAGAGATCAAAGAACGCCCGCTGCCCAGCGACGAGACCGTGCAGCAGGTCGTCTCCGAGCGCATCATCGCGCTGCTGGAATCGGCGCTGCGCGTGCGCGACAACCTCAAGACCGAGCGCATGAAGCGCTTCCTGCCGCTGGCGCGCAGCCTGGGCGAGAACGACGAAGGCCAGGAACTGCTGGCCATGCTG
>CALDSL010000125.1 GCA_937920255.1 uncultured Anaerolineaceae bacterium
CGGGCCTGGCTGGCGTAGCGGCTGGCGCCGGCGGGGTCGCTGGCCTGCTGCGACAGGCGCGCCAGCTCCACCAGCGCGCGGCCCAGGTCGAGGCGGCTGTCGAGGGTCTGGAACTGCTCGGCGCAGTCCTCCAGCACTTCGCGCGCGCCGTCCAGGTCACCCTGCGCGCGCAGAATGCGCCCGCGCAGGCATTCGGCGCGCGCTTTTTGCAGCAGCGCGCCCGGGTCGTCGCCGCGCTCCAGCAGGGCGGCGTTGATCTGCTGGTAGGCGGTATAAGCCTCGTCCAGCCGCCCCAAGCCGATGCGGGCCAGGCCTGACACCAGCAGCACGTCGATCAGGTTTTCGGCAAAGCCCATGTCGCGGATGACCTGCTCGCCGCGCGCGGCGTATTCGAGTGATTCCTGCCACTGCTGCCCGGCCAGGGCGCAGTACGACAGCGCCTGGTTGGCCAGCGCCCCCACAAAGGCGTGCCCAATCTGCTGCCCGGTGCGCAGCGCGGCTTCGAGCAGGCGGCGCGCCTCGGCCAGCTCGCCTTTCTCGGTCAGCAGCAGACCCAGGTTGGTGTGCACCTCAGCCTCGCCCTCCACGTCGTGCAGCTCGGCGTGCAGCTTGCCGGCGTTGGTGAAGATGGCAATCGCCTCGTCCCAGTTGCCCTGCCGCCACTCGAGCATGGCCAGGTTGTTGTACATGCGCGCCACGCCGGAGAGGTCGCCGGTTTCCTGGCGCAGCGCCAGGCTGCGGCGGGCGTATTCGCTGGCGGTCTTGAGATCTTCCTTGATGAAATACACCCCGCCCAGGCGGTTGTAGATCGAGGCCACCACGCCCGGCTGGGTGGACGGCTCTACTGACCACAGCGCGCGCTGCAGGTACTGTTCGGCCTCGTCCAGTTGGGCGCGGCGCATGTAGATAAACCCAATCTCGTTGAGCACGCGCGCGCGCTCCACCGGGTAGCGCGAAGACACGGCGGTGAGCGTGTTCAAAGCCTGGTTCATGCAGGCCAGCGCGCGATCGTAATCGCCCTGGCGCTCGCAGGTGGTGCCGATCTTGCGCTGGAGGTTGCTGCGCGCCTGCACCTGCTGCCCCAGCGGCAGGGCCTTGGTCAACTCCAGGGCGGTCTCAAAATGCTCGCGCGCGCTGGCGTATTCGCCCAAAAACACCAGCACATCGCCGGCGCCGTTGTGCAGTTCCAGTTCCTGGTCGGGGGTGTGGACGGCCTTGGGCAGCAGCGCCAGCGCTTCTTCGTAATACTGCTGCGCCTGGCGGTTGAGGAAGCTGCGCGCCGCCTTGCGCCCGGCCAGGATCAGGTAATGCAGGGCGCGCTCGGCGTTGCTGCTCCAGCTATAATGGCGCGCCAATAGTTCCAGGTACTCCTCCTGGTGGTCGCCGTAGAGCACCTCGATGGCGGCGCCGATGCGCCCGTGCAGCTCGGCGCGATTGCGCGAGAGCAGCGTGCTGTAGATGGCGTCAGAGACGAGGATGTGCTGGAACTGGTACTCGCTGCCGTGCAAACCCTGGGCGGGCAACACGAATTCGCGCTCTACCAGGCCGGGCAGCACGCTGCCCACGCGCTGGCGGTCGCCGGGGCTGAGCACGGCCTGCACCAGCGCCAGGTCGAAGCTGCGGCCCACCGCCGCCGCCACCTGCAGGAATTCGCGCTCGGCGGGCTGCAGGCGGTCAAAGCGCGCCAGAATCAGGCCCTTGAGCGTTTCGGGCACGCCCAGGTCGGTCAGATCCGCGCCGGGAACGAGCGTCAGCCGGCCGGCCTCGCGGCGCAGCACGCCGCGGTCGAGCAGCATGCGCAGGATCTCTTCCAGGTAAAACGGGTTGCCGGCCGCGCGGTAGAGGATTTCGGTGCGCAGCTCGGCGGGCAGGGTCAGCACCGCCAGCAGATGGTCCAACAACTGCTCGGATTGATCGGGCGAGAGCGTGGTGAGCACGACGGGCAGGAAATATTCACCCAGGCGAATGCCGGCGCGCTGCGCCAGCTCGTGCAAAGGGCCGTCCTCGATCGGGCGGGAAATGGCGATCATCAACAGCGGCGTGTCACGCACCGAATCGGCCAGGAACTGCACCAGGTCGAGCGAAGCGTCGTCGGCCCAGTGCAGATCTTCGAGAATGAGCAGCGTGGGCTGCCGCCCGGCTTCGGCCACCAGCCAGTCCCGGAAGGCCAGCACCACGCGCTTGCGCAACTGGTCGGCTTCCAACAGCGACAGGCGCTCATCGGCGCCGGGGTTGGACGGGCGCAGACCCAGCACGCGCTCGAACAGCGGCAGCAGCTCCTGGGCGCGGTCGCCAAACAAGCGCCCCATGCGGTCGGCCAGGTGCGCCTGCGCTTGGGTCTCGGGCGTGTAGGCGGTCACGCCCAGCACCCCGCGCAACAGGTCAATAAACACCCAGAACGAAACCGAGCGGCGGTACGTCAGGCTGTGGCCTTCAAATACCTGCACCTGGTCGTGCGGGGTGAGCGCCTTCAGTTCGGTCACCAGGCGGGTTTTGCCCAGCCCGGCCTCGCCGCTGAGCAGCACCAACTGGCCGCGGCCGCTTTCGATGAGCTGCGCCAGCGAGACTTTGAGCAGCCCAAACTCGGCCTCGCGCCCGATCATGGGCGGGCGCAGCCCCTCCAGCCCGCGCACCGAGCCGGGGCGCTCGCGCACGCCGTTGACCTGGTAGGTCTGCACCAGGCTGGAGATGCCTTTGAGAGCCAGCGGGGGGTGACGGGTGAAATCAAACAGGGCCTGGGTGCGGCTGTAGACACTCTCGCTGACCAGGATGCTGCCCGGGCGCGCGGCCTGCTCCAGCCGGCTGGCCAGGTTGACCGTATCACCGATGGCGGTGTAATTCATCTGCAGGTCAAGACCCACGCTGCCGACGATGACGCTGCCGGCGTGCAGCCCGATGCGCATGTACAGCTCCACGCCAGCGCGGCCGGGCAGCCGCGCGGAAAGCCGCGCCAGCTCGGCGTGCATGTCCAGCGCGGCGCGCACCGCCAGCTCGGCGTTGTTCTCCTGCATCACCGGCGCGCCAAACAGCGCCATCAGGCCGTCGCCGGTGTATTTATCCACAAAACCGTCGTAGCGGTAGACGATGTTGGCCAGCAGCTTGAGGTATTCCTGGATCAGGAAGTACACGTCCTCGTTGTCCAGGCTCTCCGAAAGCGCAGTGTAGCCCGACAGGTCGGCGAACAGCACCGTCACGCTGCGGCGCTGCCCGGCGGCCTCGATGCCGGCGCGCTGGAAGCGCTCGCTCAGGCCGGAGCGCGAAAGCACCAGCGGCCCGGTGGCGGGCGGCGTGCGCGCAGGCGCGCCTTTGTCTAACGGCGAGCCGCAGCCGCCGCAAAAGCGCATCTCCTGGGGGTTTTCAAAGCCACATTTGGAGCACTGGTTAGCCATGAGCGCGATGTCTGGAACGAACGAGGCTGGCAATCAAAAAAGCCGCGAAGCGGAACTGGACGGCGCGCAGGCGCGCCTGATCCATCCCCCACTCCACTGCTTTGGCTTGATTATAGTACAATCCGCGCCGATTCCGGGTGGGATGCAAGGTAGATGCAAAGTCTGTGCCGCCCGCTCACGACTTCTATGTAGGGGCGAAGCCCACCCCACGATCATGGACCATTTCATCCGCTCAAAATGTTTCCGTGCCATCCCCGGGTGAAGCATCCGGAGACGGGCGTCTCTTGATACGCATTGGCCTGACCGAATGCTTCACCCCTACAATTGCGTCTGTGGGTTGGATTTTTTCCGCGGCCCTCGCCGTGATACTGGCTGATGGGTTAAAACAGAGGTCGACAAACCGGATAGGATTGTCTATAATCAAAGCATGTGGTTTGTTATTGGTACGATGATTACATGCCCAAGACCTTTATTGTTTCAGGAGTTCCATGGTTGCATCCTCTGGGCCCGGTT
>CALDSL010000126.1 GCA_937920255.1 uncultured Anaerolineaceae bacterium
CGCGCTACTGCCGCCCCGGCCTGCTGCACGGCACGTTTAACTTCAAGTTCACCAAATCGCGCTGGAACGCGGCCGCCTTCCTGCGCGCCATCCAGGACGCCGAGGGGGTGCTCGAAAGCGGTTCGTGGCCGACCTGGGTGCTTAATAATCACGATCTGCCCCGCGCCGGCACGCGCTACGGGCAGGGCGAGAACGACCAGCGCCTCAAGGTGGCCGCCGCGCTGCTGCTGACCCTGCGCGGCACGCCGTTCCTCTACATGGGCGAGGAAATCGGCATGCGCGATATTCCCATCCGGCGCGATCAGATCCTCGACCCGATTGGCAAGCGCTACTGGCCATTCTTCATCGGTCGCGATGGCTGCCGCTCGCCGATGCAGTGGGATGGGAGCGCCAGTGCCGGCTTTACCAGCGGCACACCCTGGCTGCCGGTGCACAACAATGCGGTCGAGCGCAATGTAGAAAATCAACTGGACGACCCCGATTCGCTCTTGAACTTCTACAAGAAGCTGCTGCATCTGCGACGCGCCATCCCGGCGCTGCGCAGCGGCATGTTCCAGCCGCTCAATTTTGCTCCCAGCCGCATATTGGCATACCTGCGCGCAGACCAGAACACTACCGTGCTGGTGGCAATGAACTTTGGCCGGCGCACGTACAAGCTGGTGCTGGGCGGCGAGCTGGCGCGGCGGCGCTGGCGGCTGTTGCTTTCCAACAAGCGCGAGCGGCTGGACGCCGAGCAGTTTCACCTGCTGCCGCTGGCGCCCAACGAGGTGTGCATCCTCGAGCAGTGCTAGGCCGGGTGGGCGCTGCCCCGGCGACCAAAACGCGCCACCAGCCAGGTGGAAACGATCATCCACAGCAGCGCGGGCGGCACGCTCTGCCACACCGTCAGAGATGGGCCGTGGATGCGCGTGGGCCAGCCGAGGAAGAGGATGGCAGGCACCGCCGGGATGAGCCCGTACAGCAGCGCCAGCTCCAGCCAGAAGCGGTTTTCGCGCGCGCGCCACACCCCCGCCACCAGCAGCGCATAGCCGATGTGATACACCACCACGCCGGCGAATAACAGGATGTCCAGTGGCGGCTGGAGCATGAACTGGAAGTTCCAATCGGCGCGAAACATTAGGTCGATGATATTGAGCAGGAAGGCCGAGATCAGCAGCACGATGCCCAGCAGAGCCATGCGGTAGCCGGCGCGGCCCAGCCCACCGGCGCGCTGGCCGATTGCGCGCAGGCTACGCGCGAGCTGCGGCCCGAGCAGCATGGCAGCCGAAACCAGCAGGGTGCGGATGCCATACAGCACCACCACGCGGATGCTGGGCCCCGGTTCCGAGAAGGGCAGCATCCCGCCCTGGTAATTGCCGAGATACGAATGACCAAAACCGGATAGCGCCAGCACGCACAGCGCCAGCGCCAGCGAAAGCCCCAACCGCCGTGACTGCGCTGCCAGCGCCGCCACCAGCGCCAACATGATCCAACTGCTCAACAGCAGCACGCCCTCTAGGAATGGGTCGATAATGGTTTTGGGCGTGTTTTCCAGGAACGGCATCCATACGATCATGGCAAACGGCAGTGCGGCGAGAAACCCGCGGATCGCATTGGCTCGCGCGGCATAGTACAGCGCGAAAGCCAGTCCGAGCACCATCATCGCGGCGGGAAACTGCTGCGGGTCAAGGTTGAACTGGTCGGTGGAGAGCAGGCTGGCCAGCAGCAGCGCCAGCGGAACGTACATCACATACCAGCTCCCGACCCACGCGCGCTGGCGCTTCCAGATGGTGAGTGGAATTCCCACCAGCGCCGGAGCGATGACCAGGACGGCAGACAGGATGTTCGTGGTGCGGTTGGTGACGGCATCTGGCCCGAGCAGCACTTGCATCAGCGGAGCAGCGCCCATCAACAGGCCGAACAGCAGGTGCGGCAGCGCGGCCATGAACACCTCCCACGCGCGGGGTGGGGTGGAGGGAAGCGGCAGATCGCTGCCCCCCGCGGCTGCCCCCTGCAGCGTGGGCTTGAGTTGGGGTTTTCCCACGCGGATGGCGTAGACGTGCTCGCGCGCCAGGCTGGCGGGCAGGTCGAAGATCTCGCGCAACGCGAACGCGCCCAGCGCCAGTGTCCCGCCGCGCCGGGCTTCATGGAGCGAATCGGCGTAAACCGCCTGCATTTCCTCGCCGTAGGCCTCGCGGAATCGGCGAGGGTAGAGCCGCAGCAGGATCGCGTAGATGGTGACAAGCCAGTTCATGTGTGCGTTTCCCCCAGCCGCAGCCGCGCGGCCGACAGCATATGGTTCAGGCGGGAGGTCTCCGCCTGTAAAACGCGCAGCCCGGTTTGCGTGAGCTGGTAGGCCTTGCGCGGTTTGCCGGGATGGCTGGCCACCCCGTTGGGGCTGCGCTGGATCAGGCCCTGGTCCAGCAGCCGGTTGAGCGCGCCGTACAGCGTGCCGGTGCCCAGGCGGATCTTGCCGCCCGAGAGGGCTTCCACGTCTTTGAGGATGGCGTAGCCGTGGCGCGGCTCATTGGCCAGGCTGAGCAGGATAAAAAAGGTGGGTTCTTGCAGGGGCAGGTAGTCGGATTGTTCCATGGCGTTCCACGCGTCTTATATGTCGTTGGATGACATATTCAGTATAGCAAAGTAGAGGGCAAAAGTCAATCACGAGGTTTACATTTGCCCCGCCGTGTATCGCGCGGCGGGGCAGATGGCATTTTTATAGTTCTTCTTCCGCTTCTGACCGGTAGTGGAACGGTTCAATATCCCACGGCACGCCGATTTCCTCGCCGGCCTGCTGGAGCATCTTCACCACTTCGCTCATCACCGGCACGCCTTCGACCGCGTAGCGTTCGGCCATTTCAAATTCCTTCTCGCCGTGGATGTAAATGCGCTCCTGCCCGGCCGCCTTGGGTGACTCTTTTAGCATGTGGATCAGGTAATCCATCTGCGCTTCGAAGTCGACCAGCGGGCGGAATGCGTCGATTTTGACGGCCGCGAAGAAATGGCCCACGTTGGCGCCGGCTCTGGGGTCCGATGGCCGCGCCACATCGCCGCCCACCGCCGAACCAGATAGGACGCCTGAGAAGATGTCCACCAGCAGTGACAGGCCGTAGCCCTTATACCCGCGCATAATGTCGCTGCCGCCCAGCGGCATCAGCGCGCCGCCCTGGAGCACCGCTGCCGGCGCGGTGGTGATGTTGCCCTCATTGTCGACGCCCCAGCCTTCGGGGATGGGCTTACCGGCTTTATCGTAGACGGTGATGCGCCCGATGGGCACAATGCTGGTAGCCATGTCCAGGACGTAGGGGCGCTCTTTGCCGGCCGGCGCCGCCACCGCGATCGGGTTGGTGCCCAGCAGGGCGGAGCGCCCGTAGGTGGGCGCCACCAGCGGCTGCGCGTTGGTAAAGCTGATGCCGATCATGCCGTGTTCGAGCGCCATCATGGCGTAATAGCCGGCAATGCCGTAGTGGTTGCTGTTGCGCACCGTCACCATGGCCACATTGCTTTCCTGGGCCTTTTCGATGCAGCGGCGCATGGCATAGGTGGAGGCGACCATGCCCAGCCCGTTGCCGCCGTCGATCAGCATGGTGGTGGGCGTCTCGGTCACCACGCGGTAGGGCGACTTGGGGTCGACCAGGCCTTTGCGGATGCGGCTGCCGTAGTAGCTGTTGAGCCGGATAATGCCGTGTGATTCCACCCCGCGCAGATCGGCTGCTACGAGGATTTCAGCGGCGGTCTCGGCGTGGTCGCGCGGAACGTCCAGTTTGGTAAAGAAGCGAATGACATAGTCTTTAAGATCTTCGGCGCGGAAAATCTGGTATTCTGGCATGGCGAATTACCCTCCTGTGATTCTATACTTAGACTTGATTATATACGTTTGGTGGAAAAGGATAAACCGCGAAGATAAGAAGAGCGCGAAGAAAAACGCGAAGGAAAACGATTAAAAATTTTCTTCGCGTTTCCTTCGCGCTCTTCTTATCTTCGCGTTTCGCTTTTGTGTGAATTATCCTATAAGCATCACGAACCCACAGGGCGATGTTCAACGAATGGGACGAATGCTACGAATTTTGTTTTTTAAGAAAAAATTCGTGCCCATTCGGCTTATTCGTGGAACATCGCCCTGTGGGTTCGTGATGCTTTTTTGAGCTTTATCTAAATCTGCCACAACCGGGGCGATTTACGCACCAGCGGGGCTTCGCCCTGGTTGGCCATGGTGAACACACAGAACGTCAGGTACACAATCCAGGCCGTCAGGCGCGAGACGTGCTCCCAACCTTTGTCCTTGGTGGTGATGTCGTGCTCGAGCATGATCGAGAACATAGCCGCGTCTGAGATCGCGCCGGTGTGGTCCAGACCGATGAGCATCCCGGCCGGGGCCAGGCTGATCTCCAGCGGCCACTCGCGGTAGATCACCAGGGTGTAGGCCTGCGCCCAGGCGTCGATGCGCTCGGGCACGTGCGAAAGCAGCGAGAACATGCGCGAGCGCCGCGCCACCGAGAACGGCACCATGTGGATGCCCAGCCAGCCGGGGAACTCGCTCTTGATGCAGGCCGAATCGGTGTGGAATTGGATGAACAGGTTGTTGGATGGAATCGGGGCGCGCGCTTCGGTCAGGTCCGAGAAGGACAGACCGCCGGAATTGCTTTCCGAGCGGGCGATGCTGGCCACGGCGCGGTCGATATCGACGCACACGGCTTCTTCGAGCGGCACGCCGAGCAAAGCAACATCCAGCGGGATGGTGGACGGGGCGGTGCTGACGTGATTGTTCAAGCGGTCCAGAAAGCCTTTGGGTTCCATCACTGCTGCCCTCCTGTTAATGAATATAACGTATCTTGTCCGATTCCGTTTCCTGTTTAGGGTGGGGAATTTCCCCCGGTCGATGTTTGTATTATAGAACTCTTGTTCTAAAGAGTCAAGCTGGTGGCACCTTCAAAACGGAAAATCTGCGACAGATACGTCTCCTGCGCCGCGCGGTGGGCAAAACCGGCATACCGGCCAAACTGGTGGATACTTGTATTGTATGAACAAGATCGGAAACGCGCCAGTGGAGCGGGCTTACAAAAACAATAGAAGTGGGGCGGGGAAGTTTGTATTTCTGCAAGGCGCCAACCGCGACCGGATACCCTGACGCGCATTGTGCTAGCTGTTATAATGAAACCCTATCACCCGGTATAAAAACAACCCCAAACGTTCACACCCAGAGCAACCATGCGTACTCAAATCTGCCTGCTCCTCTTTGTCTGCCTGCTTCTCACGGGCTGCCAGCCTGCTGCGGATGCGACCAACCCTGCCGCATCCCCAACCACCCAACCAGCCATCGCCCCGCTCGCGTTGGAACCCTGCACCATCGCCAGTTCCGTCAGCGCGAAGTGCGGCACGCTGCGCGTTCCCGAGGACCGCGCCAACCCATCCGGCCGCATGCTCGACCTGGCTGTGGTGGTCGTGCCGGCCCGCCAGCCTGAATCCCAGCCTGACCCGCTCTTCTTTCTCGCCGGCGGCCCGGGTGGAGCCGCCACCAGCGCGGACGCGGTCTACGGCGCGCGCAGCCTGTTCTATAAGATCAACGCCCAGCGCGATATTGTGTACGTCGATCAGCGCGGCAGCAACACCGGCCATGAGCTGACCTGCGACCCGATCCCCTTTGACGTTATGCAGGCCACCCAGCAGCAGATGGACGGCTGGATGCAGCAGTGCCTGTCCTCGCTGGCGGGCGACCCGCGCTTTTACACCAGCGCCGAAGCCATGCGCGACCTGGACGATGCTCGCGTGGCGCTGGGGTACGACAAGATCAACCTGTACGGTATCTCGTACGGCGCGACCGCGGCGCAGGTGTACATGCGCATGTTCGGCGGGCGGGTGCGCGCCGCGGTGCTCGATCACGGCACGGCCCTGGATGTGCCCTTTGCCCAGGCCGAACCGCGCGCCAGCCAGTCTGCGCTGGAGCAGACGCTGGCCGCCTGCGAGCAGGATGAAGCCTGTAGCGCCGCGTTCCCGCAGATCCGCGCCGAGTGGCAAGCCGTCCTCGCGCGGGTGTCGGACGGGCCGGTGTTCACCAGTTACACCGCGCCGGGCGCCACCGCTCCTTCGGAAGTGTCGCTGGACGTGCTCGCCAACGCCATGCACAGCCTGTTGTTCAAGTCCGGCGGCTACAGTGTGATCCCCGGACTGATCCACCAGCTCGCCTCGTTGGAAGACTGGACGCCGGTGGTCCAGAGCGTTTCCGAGCAGTACGGCGGTTCCAGCGCGGCAGGCGCGTTTGAGTTGATGCCGAACATCATCATGTGTTTCGAACCGGCCTGGGGCTTTGACCCCGAGCAAATCGCGCGCGCCAACCCGGATGCCTACAACCGCGAATACTGGGCGAGATCGGCGCAGGTCACGCAAAAGATCTGCGCGGCGCTCCCGCAGCCGGACCCGTCCCTGATCTACCCGCCCGCCAGCCCCGCGCCGATCAGCGTGCTGATGTTCAACAGCACCCTCGATCCGCAGAACCCGCCGTCCAATATGGAACCGGCGCTGAAAGAGTTTACGAAGAGCCGGATGCTGGTCGAAACCGCCGTCGGCCACGAAACCGCCGGCTCCGGCTGCCGCTGGGACGTGATCGCGGAGTATATCGAGGAGGGAAGCGTGGACGATCTGATCACGGCGTGCATGGAGAATCAAAAGCCGGTGTTCGCGGTCGGGCCGTGATCTAACAGATTGGCTTGCGCCGCCTGACGGTTGTCGACGACGATGCGTAGGGGTGAAGCATCCGGTCGAGCGATGGCGGTTGATGACGGCGCTGGTCTTCCGGATGCTTCACCCAAACGCCTACCAATCCAGCGCGAATCTGAATGACAGGGCTCGGGTGAAGCATCCGGATGGATCGAAAATTTTGGTTGGCCGCGGACCGACCGGATGCTTCACCCCTACTGGAACGCCTTTTACGACATACAAAAACAGAAACCCGGATTTTTCGGGCTTCTGTTTTTGTATGACATTTATCAAACCACTACACGTCCAAATTCCGTACATCCTTGGCGTGCGTGGTGATGAACTTGTTTCTCGGCGCCACGGCCTCGCCCATCAGCATATCAAACGTGCGGTCGGCTTCGGCGGCGTCTTCCACGCCCACCAGCAGCAGGGTGCGGTTGGCCGGGTTCATGGTGGTTTCCCACAACTGCTCGGGGTTCATCTCGCCCAGACCTTTGTAGCGCTGGAGCGACACCTTATCTCCGCCGCCCATTTCTTTCACCAATTGGTCTTTCTCGGCGTCGTTGTAGGCATACTTGACCTGGTTCTTGTGGGCCAGGCGGAACAGCGGCGGCTGGGCAATGTACAGGTGGCCTTCCTCGATTAGCGGGCCCATGTAGCGGAAGAAGAAGGTCAGCAGCAGGGTGCGGATGTGGCTGCCGTCCACGTCAGCATCGGTCATAATGATCACGCGCCCGTAGCGCAGATTGGTCAGGTCGAAGCTGTCGCCCACGCCGGTGCCCAGCGCCGAGATCAGCGCCTTGACTTCGTTGTTGCCCAGAATTTTGTCCAGCCGCGCGCGCTCGGTGTTGAGGATCTTGCCGCGCAGCGGCAGGATGGCCTGGAAGTGCC
>CALDSL010000127.1 GCA_937920255.1 uncultured Anaerolineaceae bacterium
TCGTCGACCGTGAAAACGAGATCGACGCCTTTGTGCCCAAAGAATACTGGACCATCCGCGCCGAGTTGCGCCCCGAAGGCGACAAGGCCACCTTTATCACCCGCCTGGTGCGCATCGACGACCAGGAAGTCAACCTGCCCGATAAGGCCAGCGCCGACGAAGTTCTGGCTGAGTTGGAAAAGGCTGCTTACCGGGTGTCGAAGATTAAACGCAGCGAGCGCCGCCGCAAACCCGCCGCGCCGTTCATCACCTCCACGCTGCAGCAGGAGGCGTCACGCCGCCTGGGTTACACCGCCCGGCGCACGATGGCCCTGGCGCAGCAGTTGTATGAAGGCCTGGACGTAGGCGAAGGCGGCACCACCGGTCTGATCACCTACATGCGCACCGACTCGACAAACGTCTCGCCCATTGCGCTCAAAGAAGTGCGCGATCATATTCTGAAAACGTATGGCAAAGACTATCTGCCGGCCTCCGCGCCACAGTACAAGACTCGAGCGGTGGGCGCGCAGGAAGCGCACGAGTGCGTGCGTCCCAGTTCGGTGATGCGCATGCCCGAACGGGTGAAAGGCCACCTGACCAACGACCAGTTCAAGCTCTACCAGCTCATCTGGCAGCGCTTTGTTTCCTCGCAAATGGAATCGGCGGTGTTTGACACCCTTTCGGTGGATGTCGCCACGGAGAAGGTGGAGCACGCTTACCTGCTGCGCGCTTCCGGTTCGACGCTCAAATTCCCCGGTTTTCTGGTGGTTTACGAAGAGACGCAGGACGAGGATTTCCGCGCCGATGATGGCGAAAACGAAAACGCGCGTATCCCCGCTAGTCTGACCGAAGGCCAGCCCCAGGCGCTGGTGCGCCTGCTCTCAGAGCAGCACTTTACCCAGCCGCCCCCGCGCTATACCGAGGCGACCCTGGTGCAGACGCTGGAAGAGTTCGGCATAGGCCGCCCATCCACTTACGCGCCGATCCTGTCAACCATCCAGGAGCGCGGCTACGTGGTGCGCGAAGCCAAACGCCTCAGCCCGACCGAAACCGGCGTCCTGGTCAACAACCTGCTGGTCGAGCACTTCCCGGACATCATCGACACCGGCTTTACCGTGAGCATGGAAGAAGACCTCGACCGCGTTGCCGCCGGCCAGGCCGAATGGCCGCAGGTGATCAAGGAGTTCTACGCCCGTTTTGAACCGGAAGTGAAGCGCGCGCAAGCTGAAATGCCGGTCGCCAAGGCCGAACTGGAAAAAGTAGGGCGGACCTGCCCTCGCTGCGGCAACGATCTGGTTATCCGCTGGGGTCGTTACGGAAAATTCATCAGTTGCAGCACCTTCCCCGAGTGCCGGCATACCGAAGCCTGGCTGGAAAAAATCGGCGTTAATTGCCCAAAATGCGGCGGCGACCTGGTGCAGCGCAAGACGCGCAAAGGCCGCGTGTTCTACGGCTGCGCGCGTTACCCGGAATGTGATTTCACCTCCTGGAAACAGCCGCTGCCCACCCCGTGCCCCAAATGCGGCGGCCTGCTGGTGGTGGCCAACAAGCGTGAAGCCCAGTGCACCAACTGCGAAGAGAGCTTCCTGCTGGAGAAAATTGCGGAGATCGCCTCGCAGTCGGCATGATCCTTGCATCCTACGCGTTACACTCCTGATACTTTCGTAAAGTAAATGGAGGTTGCCTTGCCGTGCTATTTGTTCTACAATAATCATGGCGTGCACCGGTCGAGAAATCGAAACGAAAAAAGCGCGTCAGGCTATCCAGCGGGAGAGGAATGATGGATAAATATCGAGAGCAACTCAACAAACCGGTCGTTCTTGCAGTGCTCGGGGGGATTGCCGGCCTGATCCTGGGTCTGATCATTGCATGGGGTATCTGGCCAGCGGAGTGGTACGATGCGGCGATCACCCATTTGCGCCGTGATTTGCAGCAGGATTATCTGCGCATGACGATCGACTCATACGCCAGAAATGACAATCGCGATCTGGCACTGCAGCGATGGGCGGAACTGGGTGAGGTTGCCCCAGAGGTGCTCAATGACGTGCAAATCGACCCCGGAGCGACCACGCCGGGCGACATGGCCAAGTTTAACGCCCTCGTGGCGGGTGGCGCGGCTGCTCCAGCGGGCACGCAAGCCCCCGGCGCCGCCACGCTACCGCCAGGCGGCGCGGAGACAGCCCCGACCGAGGAGGCGCCAGCGCCGCGAAGCTCGCTGCTGACGGTGGCGCTGGTGGTGCTGTGCGTGGCCATGCTGGTCATCGCCGGCGCGCTGGCATACATGTTCATCTTCCGCAAGGGCCGCGGCGGGCTATCGCTGGCGGGCCAGGCGCATCAGGCCAGCCGACAGACTGCGCGCACCGATTACACCGCGCTGGGCGAGCAGGCCCCGGTGATCCAGTTCACCACCACCTATCTGGCGGGAGATGAGCTATACGACGACTCGTTCAGCATCGACGCCCCGTCCGGCGAGTTCCTGGGCGAGTGCGGCGTTGGGATTTCCGAAACGGTCGGGGTGGGTGAGCCCAAGAAGGTCACCGCGTTTGAAGTCTGGTTGTTCGATAAGAACGACATCCAGACGGTGACCAAAGTGCTGATGAGCGGCTACGCCTTCAATGACGCGGCCATCCGCCAGCGGTTGGAATCTAAGGGCGAGCCGGTGCTGCTTGTGCCGGGTGAAGCTCCGATTGAGCTGGAAACCGCCACTCTGATCCTGCGCGCGCGTGTGATGGATATGAGCTACGGCGCGGGTCCGCTGCCGGCGGAGAGCTACTTCGAACGCCTGACGCTGGAACTGTCGATCTGGCAAAAACAGGTCCAGGCCTGATTGAAATGAGAAACCAAAACCGCCCCCGAGCAAACGGGGGCGGTTTTTTGGATTGGATAAAGCAGCTTACTCGATCTTGAGGATCTTCAACTGCACCGAGCCGCCGGGAGTGTCCACGACCACTTCATCGCCTTCGCGATGGCCGATCAGCGCCTTGCCGATTGGCGACTCGTGCGAAATCCGCCCGTTGGCCGGGTCGGCTTCTTTCGGACCAACCATGTAGTAATCTTCGGGCTCAAAACCGTTTTCCTGCACGGTGATGCGCGCGCCCACATCCACCCGGTCGCGGGCGATATTGGGGTCAATGATGACTACGTTATGAAGGATGCGTTCCAACTCCTGAATGCGCCCTTCCAGAAAACCCTGCTCTTCTTTGGCCGCGCTGTAATCGGCGTTCTCCGAGAGGTCGCCTTGCTGGATGGCGTGCCGCAGGCGCTTGGCCAGGTCTTCACGCGCCGGTCCTTTGAGATGTTCCAGTTCTTGTTTCAGGCGTTCCGCGCCTTCAGCAGTCAGGTAGGATGGCTGTTCCGTCATAGAGACTCCATTTCATGCAACATTCGACAAACAAAACGCCTGCGCTCCCCCGTGTTTAGGGCAGTTCGGACGGATCAAACAATTTTCGATATTCCTCTACTGCAAAGCGGTCTGTCATGCCCGCGATGTAATCGCAGATGGTGCGTTCCAGACCGCGATCTTCAATATTTACCTGGACATGTTTTGGCAGGGTTGTCGGCTCTGCCCGGTAATAGTTGAACATGTCCGCTAAAATACGTTCTGCCTTGACAGCCATGCGTACCACGCGAAAATGCCGGTAAAGATTAGCGTACAAAAAATCTTTTAACTGGCGGTTATGCGCGTGGCGGTCTTCACTATGGCCTACTACATTATAGGGAAGTCTTTGCAATTCATCAACCGAACGCACACCACTTTCCCGGATTTTCTGCGCAGTTGTGCTGACCAGATCACCCATTTCCAGTCCGATTAGCCGGCGGATCACACGGTGTCGCATCAGATCATCTATCGCCCCGCTGCGCCAGCCGACACTTTCCAGCACAATCTCCCACAGCGGCATCCCGGCCAGCATCCCGGTGTTGATCATGCCCGAGCGCAGCCCGTCGTCCAGATCGTGGGCGGTGTAGGCCAGTTCATCGGCCACGTTGGTAATCTGCGCTTCCAGGTTGCCGCGCAGACCGGGCGCAAATTCGCGCGCGTCGGAAACATCGTATTCGGTCTCATGCTTGACCATGCCTTCCAGCACTTCGTAGGTCAGGTTGAGGCCGGGAAAATCGGGGTAGCGCCGCTCCAGCTCGGTGACGATGCGGAACGACTGTTTGTTGTGGTCAAACCCACCGTAATCGCGCATCAGCCGGGCCAAAATCACCTCACCCGAATGGCCGAAGGGTGGGTGGCCCAGGTCGTGCGCCAGGCAGATGGCTTCCACCAGGTCTTCGTTCGCGCCCAGCGCCCGCGCCAGCGTCCGCCCGATCTGCGCCACCTCCAGGGTATGAGTCAGCCGGGTGCGGTAATAATCGCCCTCGTAGTTGATGAACACCTGTGTCTTGTACTCCAGGCGGCGAAACGCGGTGGTATGGATAATGCGGTCGCGGTCGCGCTGGAAGGTGGTGCGGTAATCGGGTTCATCGTCGGGGTAGGTGCGGCCTTTGGTGGCGCGGCTGTGGGCCGCGTAGGGAGCGAGGGTAAGTTCCTCGTTATTTTCCAGAATTTCACGGGTATAGAACACAGATACCTCCTCTATCAATCTTCCTGTCGTATGACCGTCCCGGCGCGTTCGCCCTGCAGCACCCGCTGCAGCAAACCAGGCCGCTCGCCGGAAAAAATCAATGTCTCCAGTCCCGGCAGTTCGCGCACCAGATCCACCATGCTGCTGACTTTTTGAAGCATGCCGCCGGTCACGTCAACTCCGGCCGACTGGCCCAGATGGGGGAAGACACGCGAAAAATTGCCTGGGGTGACAACCTCAATCCGGCGGGTGCAGGCAGGGTAATCTTCCCACACGCCGTCTTCTAATCCTGCCAGCAAAATCCGCTGTGGCTTCAGCACGCGAGCCAGGTGCAGAAACAAATCTTCGGTCGAAAGGATCGTGCCGCCGCGCGCCTCATCAAAGATCACGTCGCCGTTGATCAGCGGGATCAGGCCGTGCGCCAATGCCGACCGGATGGGCGCCAGAGCCCAGGATTTTACCACGCCGTCCGCGGCGGTCACGCTGGCCGATGGCGGCAGCGCGATCACCGGCAGCCCGGCGGAAAGCAGCGCATCCAGCACAATCTGGTTGAGCGCGCGGGCTTCCTTCCATACTTCCACAAAGCCATGCCATTGCTCGGATGTGCGCACGCCTGAGCGCGTGCCGTAGTGTTTGGCCGGGGTGTGGCCAAACGACCCCGACCCGTGCCCGATGATCAGGTTCAGACCGGGGCGAGCCTCCACCGCGCGGGCAATTTCACTCGCCAGCCGCGCGAGCACGGTCTGGCGCGGGGTGAAGGGCGTTAGCTTGTCGGTGATCAGTGAACCACCCAGCTTGAGCAGGCACAGTTCAGTCATGGTCGACCCCCTCCGCTGCTCCATCCGGCTGCAGGTGGGTGATGATTGTGCGCACCGCCCCGACGCTACGCAGCGCCGCGGCAATCTGATCCGCGCGCGCGGGATCGACCAGCGCCACCATGTTGCCTCCGCGCCCGCCGCCGGATAGCTTGGCGCCCCAAGCCCCGGCCTGCAGCGCGGCCGCGACGAGACCGTCCAGCGCGGGGCTGGAAACATCCAATTCCCGCAGCGCGCGCTGGTTGGCGTTCATCAGGTCGGCCAGCGTTTGCTCATGGCCCTGTTCCAGCGCGGCGCGCGCCTGGCGCACAATCGCGCCGATTTCATCGAACAGCGCCTCGCTACGGCGTGGATCGCGCTCCCAGTCACGGCGCACGGCTGCCACGGCCTCGCGCGTGGGACTTTTAATGCCGGTATCGGCGATGAGAAACGTCAGCGGCGCGCGGACGGCCAGCGGGTCGAAACCGGTACTGCGCTGGAAGAAGATCGGGCGGGCGTAGGTGATGACGGTGTTGTCAATCCCGGATGGAGTTCCATGCAGCCGCTGCTCCACGCGGTAGGCCAGGCTGTTGACCTGTTCGTCTCCCAGCGGGTTGCCCAGAAAAGCCGACAGCGCGCGGATTAGCGCCACCGATACGGCCGCGCCAGAACCCAGACCGGCCGCCACAGGCACGCTGGAACGAATACGCAGGGTCAGGGCCGGTGGCCTTTCAACGCCCACGACTTGCAGAGTGCCGTTCACCGCCAGCGCCAGGGGGTGGTCGTCCGGCAGGTCGGTGATGTCGGCGCTCAGTTGGATCTCCGGGGATTCGATATGCACCCGGCCGTATTGAGCGCGGATATCGGCCATGGCCGAGACTTTGACCTGCACCTGGTGCACCGGAATGGCCAGCGCCGGGCGGTCGTACACAACCGCGTGTTCGCCCAGGAGAATAACTTTACCGGGAGCAGAAGCCGTGATCACAGGCATGGCAGTCTTCGCTAGATGGAAAAATATAGGACGCCGATCACGGTTAGGCCAAACAGCATGATCGTAATCTGCAGCGGCCGGTCGGTCAGCAGCAGCTCTTCCGGAGCGCCACCCTCGTTTTTGATTTGGATCAGGTACAGGTAGCGGAAGATGCCGTACAGCACGAACGGGATGGTCAACATCATGGTGTGGTTGGCCGGCAGATTGGGGGCGGAGAAGGTATACAGGCTGTAGGTGATGATGGTGGTGGCCGACACAATGGTGATGAGCTGGTCCAGCAGGGCGATACTGTAACCCTCCAGCACGCGGCGGTGCGAGAGGGCTTCGCCTTCCAGCAGGCTCAACTCGGCGCGGCGCTTGCCAAAACCCAGGTACAGCGCCAGCAGGGTGGTAACCACGTACAGCCAGGGTGAGAACCGCTCCACCTGGATCAGGCTGACGCCGGCTGCCACGCGCAGCACAAAACCGAGGGCGATCATCAGCACGTCGATCAGCGGAACGTGCTTTAGCCAAATCGAATAGGCCAGGTTGGCTACGAAATAAATCACGCTGATAATGAGAAAACCCGGCGAAAGGAAATACGCCAGAACCAGCGTGACAACAACAATCAGAGCCGCCGTAACCGCCGCGGCGCGGGTGGATAGTCGCCCGCTGGCGATCGGCCGGTTGCGTTTGGTGGGGTGCTGCCGGTCCGATTCGACGTCGAAGATATCGTTGATGATATACACCGAGCTGGAGAGCAAACAGAACAAGATAAATCCCGCCATAGTACGGGCAAACGCCACCGGGTCGGTCAACTGACGGTCAAAAATCAGGGCAGCAAAAATAAAGCCATTTTTTGGCCACTGGCGTATGCGCATAGTTTTTATCAGGGCTCTCAACATGGAGTTATGATATCACAACATGCCAAAACGATATTACAATGAACCGTATGCAGGAAAAGATACGCCTGGATGTCCTCTTAACTGAGCGAGGGCTGGTGGAGAGCCGCTCGCTGGCGCAGCGCATGGTGATGGCCGGGCAGGTGCGCGTGGCCGGGCAGGTGGTGCTAAAGCCCGCCACCAAAGTGCCCGCCGACGCAGAAGTGACGGTTGACCACGGGCCAAAGTTTGTCTCGCGCGGCGGCGAAAAACTGGAAGGCGCGCTGCTGGCGTTCGGCCTGACCGACCTGACCGGGCGCGTGTGCGCCGACGTGGGCGCATCCACCGGTGGGTTCACCGACTGCCTGCTGCACTACGACGCAGGGAAAGTCTATTCGATCGACGTGGGCTATGGCGAGCTGCACTGGAAGCTGCGTAACGATCCGCGCGTGGAGGTGATGGAGCGCACCAACGCGCGCTTTGTGCAGCAGCTTCCCGAGCCGGTTTCGCTGGTGGTGGTCGACGCCTCGTTTATCTCCTTGAAGATCTTCTTTCCAGTCATTCCGGGTTGGTTTGGCGAAGCCGGCGGCGAGGGCGTGATGCTGATCAAGCCGCAGTTTGAGGCAGGCCGCAGCGATGTTTCGCGCGGCGATGGCGTCATCCGCGACGCGCGCATCCACCGCCAGGTGCTGTTGGACGTGCTCACCGCGGCCGGCGAGCACGGTTTTGGCTTGGCCGGGCTGATCCGCTCGCCGCTGCTGGGCCCCAAAGGCAACGCCGAATTTCTGGTACATCTGCGCTATCCGGCTGGCGCGCCACAGGATGACGCCGGGCTGGTGGACGCCGTGGCGCCGGAAGAAGGCCCGGATTAACCGCCTAACAACTCTGTACTGGAAATCCGGCCCTGAGTGTGCGATAATCGTTACAGCAATCCTCACCATTTCAGACGGACGGACATCATGACAGACAGCTACTTGAAAAGCCTGCTCGGCGAGAAAGAGCGGATTCTCTTCTCAACCCACCAGCACGTATTTCTGCTGATGCGTGACATGGCCTGGGAATTGATCTTTACCTTCGTCACCCTGATCGTCGTCTCGGTCTTGTGGGCGCTTCAAGTAACGCCACTGGCTCCGATCGGCTATATCCTGCTGCTGATCCCCGGGGCTGGGATGGTGGCCGACTATTTGGAGTGGAAGTATCGCGCGTTCATCGTCACCAACCGGCGCGTGATCCAGTTGAGCGGCGTGTTTAATAAAAACGTGACTGACTCCTCGCTGGAGAAGGTAAATGATGTGAAGCTGGAGCAGAGCTTTCTGGGGCGCACGTTCAATTATGGAGACGTGGAAATTCTCACTGCCAGCGAATTGGGACTCAATCGCTTCCCGATGATCAACAACCCGATCAAATACAAGACCGCCATGTTGAACGCTAAGGAAGAGATGAGTTACATGGATAACGGCGACAACCTGCGGGTAACGCAGGCCCGCGAAGTGGCCCAGGTGAACCCCGAGGATATCCCCGACATGATCGCCCGTCTGGACACACTGCGCAAGCAGGGCGCCATCAGCGAAGCTGATTTCCAGAACAAAAAAGCCGAACTCCTGCGCCGTATTTCGTAGCGCTGGCGGGGAAAAGCCGTTCGCGCCTTGCGGGTCACGCAAAAAGATTTCACCGCGAAGAAGCTGTTGATTCTCATTAAGTCGTAGCACTAGAGTCTCAAAAAATCATATCACCCCTAGGTAAGAGGAAGCT
>CALDSL010000128.1 GCA_937920255.1 uncultured Anaerolineaceae bacterium
GGGTTTCTTCTAGAAATAACCCTCTTTTCTTAATTCTTTCTCGAAAGAATTAATCCCCGCCGGCCAGGATGGCTTTGCGGTTGAACGTCTTGGCTGACAGCCATAGCAGCACCGCGTCGGCGATGAAGATCAACAGGCCCAGCCCGATGCCGAGCCACACGCTGAGTGTAACGATGCCAAACGCCTGACCCACGATCAGCGCCAGCACCAGCACCACGCTGGCGGTACTTGTCTGGTACGCGCCCATAAAGGTCTTGACCTTCTTCGAGATCAGCACCGTGATCGAAATACCCAGCAGCGCCAGCGCCGGCGTCATCCACAGGATCATCGGCCACCAGTGCGGCAGCGGGAACCAGATGCGCCCGAACATGGGCCAGCCGGCCACGTTGAGCACGATGATATAGCCCAGAAAGCTGAGCCAGGAGATCACCACCGCCGGGACAAAACCGGCCACGATCTTACCCATCAGCAGCTCGCCGTCGGTGGCTGGGCTGTACAGCAGCGCCTCGATCGTCTTGCGCTCCTTCTCGCCCGCGAACGATTCGCACGCGATGGTGGTGCTGAACATCAGCGGCACGATCAGGAACATCGGCGCAAACATGTAACCGAGCATCAGCACAATAATGGCCTGGTCAGCGGTGTAAGCGCTCACCACGCGCTCCATCTGCGGGCCCATCATTGTCAGCATCTCCTGCAATTCCGCGTCCTCCGCCAGGTTGGACGCGCCGACCGCGCCGGGGATGAGGATCATCGCCAGCGGCATGATGACCACAAAGATGAGTGGCACCAGCAGCATGGGGATCCATACCGCCTTGTTGGCCATGGCTTCGCGCAAGTCTTTGCGTGCGATTGCCCAAACATGATTCCAGTTCATCGTTCCACTCCTGGCTGCCCGTTGCTTTCGTTTTGCAGCTTGAAATACACATCTTCCAGCGAAATCTGGCGCGGGGTCAGGCTGACCACCTGCGCCCCCTGGCGCACCAGCTCGGCGTTGATAGCCGGGATTGCGGCTTCATCGGCCACCTGGATGCGCAGCCCATCCGCCGTGATTTCGGTATCCAGCACGCCGCGCAGCCCTTCCAGCCGCGGCGTGAGCGGTTGCAGTAAACGCACGTCCACCCACAGGCCGGGCGCTACTCGCTGGCGCAGCTCGTCCAGCGTGCCTTGCGCCACCAGCCGGCCGGAATTCATAATTCCCAACCGGTCACACAGCCGGCCGGCCTCGTACAGGTTGTGGGTGCACAGGAACACCGTGTGGCGGTCGCGCTCGCGTATCCCCGCGATCAGCTCGTTGACCTGTAGCGACGATTCCGGGTCGAGGCCGGAAGTCGGCTCGTCCAGGTAGATCAGTTCCGGCCGCGTGAGCAGCGCGCGCGCCAGCGCCAGACGCTGCTTCATGCCCTTGCTGTAGGCGCCAACGCGGTCATTGGCGCGGCCGTCCAGTTCAAAGAAGGTCAACAATTCGTCGATGCGCTCTCCGGCTTCCACCGCGGGCATATCCGCCAGATCGGCGAAGAAGCGCAAATTCTGGTTTGCGGTCAGGCGTTCGTACAGCGCAGGCGTTTCGGTGAGCACGCCCACGCGACGGCGCACCTCATGACCTTGTGAAACCGGGTCAAAACCCAACACGGTCATGCGGCCGGCAGCGGGCTGGTACAGCCCGTTGAGCAGGCGTACGGTGGTGGTTTTGCCGGCGCCGTTGGGACCCAGTAATCCAAACACCTCGCCGCGGCCTACCGTGACGGTCATATCATCCACGGCCACATGGTCGCCAAACTGGTGGCGCAGGTCCTGCATCTCAATGACAGCTTCCATTCAAAACACCTACACTTTCTGCTCGATCTGGCGGAATACAACGTACGAGTACACAACTGTCACCAGCGACGCCGCCAGCACTGGCAGGATCACAAACCAGATGGCCAACGATGGCAAAAAGACGCCCAACAAAGCCAGCCCGCCGCTGATCTTGAACAGCAATCCGCCCAGGCGGTGCGTCTTCTCCCATACCAGGCTGTTGGAAAGCGTCCAGGGGGTGCGAATGCCCACAAACCAGTTCTGCTGCGCGCGTTCCACCAGAAACCCCATCACAATGAACAGCAGCCCGAAGGCCGGCGTCATCATCTGCGACATGTTGAAACGGTAGCCCAGGTTCCAGGCCAGCGTGAGGGCGTGGATATAGGCCATGTACAGTGCCAGCACCAGCGTGACGCCGTTCACCAGCCCGAAATTCATGCGCGCAGTGCGCATCGGGTCAATGCGCGGCAGACCCAGCAAGATTAGACTGATGCCGAGCAGCATGACCGGGATCAGGTACAGCGCGGTAAACGCGCCGCCGTAGCCGTCGGCTTCCCCCGCGGCGTTCCAGTGCACGGCGTAGGGCGTTTGCATCTGCCCCTGGAGCAGGAAACCAGCCAGGGCCAGCATGAGTGAAATACCTATGACAATGATAAGCGTAGTGCGCGTGTTCATCAAAACCTTCTTTTCATAATAGCGATTTGTTTCACGTGAAACAATTTTCGCAGACAGTGATGTAGGGGCATTGCTGCCCCTACATTATATATAATAGACGCTTGGGGTGCCGGAAAGGTTGCAATCTTCTCTTATTCCTGTCCCATCATATCCGTGTTCGATGCCAGCGAGGCGATGCCGCCCACGGCGCCCAGATTCATAGTGTCCACCGCCGAGGAGGGCACGATCACCAGCGCGCCTTTCTGCTTGAGGCCTTCGAACAGCATGTTCATGGCGCGCAGGTGCAGCGCGGTGGGGTTATCCTGGTACGCGCGCGAGGCTTCCGAGAAACTGGCCGCGATCTGCTTTTCCGATTCGCCCAGGATGACGCGCGCCTGGCGCTCGCGCTCGGCCTGCGCCTGGCGGCTCATGGCATCTTCCAGCGCCTGCGGAATGATCACGTCGCGTATCTCCACGCTCTGCACCGAAACGCCCCACGGGGTGGTGCGCTCGTCGATAATCTTCTGCAGCACTTCGTCCATCTTGGCGCGCCCGACCAGAATATCCGCCAGGTACATCTGCCCGATGATTTCGCGCAGCGCGGTCTGCGAAGCCCAGGCGATGGCGGCGCGGTAATCTTCCACTTCCAGGGCCGCTTTTTGCG
>CALDSL010000129.1 GCA_937920255.1 uncultured Anaerolineaceae bacterium
CCCACCATCGCCACGCGGCGGCCCTGGCGCTGCAGTTCGCTGACCTTGCCGTCTTTATGCTCGGGCAGCACCTCGGCGAAGTAGGTGTCGATGCCCAGTTCTTCCGCCACCGCGGCCGCCACGGCCTGGCTGTCGCCGGTCAGCATGGCCACATCCACGCCCATCTCGCGCAGCCGCCGGACGGCCTGCTTGCTCTCCGGGCGGATCACGTCCGCCAGGGCGAAGCTGGACGCGACCTGGCCGTCTGCGATCAGATGCACCACGCCCTGGCCGCGGTGGCTGGCGGCCTGTTCGAATTCGCGCATCCCGCCCGGCAGATCCAGACCCAGCATTTCCAGCATCCGTGGCCCGCCCACGTAGACGTCCTTCCCCTCCCACCGCGCGCGCACGCCCCTGCCTTTGATGGCTTCAAAACCGCTCACCGCCACCCTTTCCAGGCCGCGTTCGTCCGCGCTGGCGCGGATGCCCCGCGCGATGGTGTGCTCGCTATCGCCCTCGACCGCCGCAGTAAGCGCCAGAGCCTGTTCCTCTTCCCAGCCCGGCGCGGTTTGCATGCCCACCACACCGAACGCTCCACGGGTGAGCGTGCCGGTCTTATCGAAGATGATGGTGTTGACCTGGCGCGCTTCTTCCATCGCCAACCGGTTGCGCACCAGAATACCGTTTCGCGCGCCCATCCCGGTGGTGATCGCCACCACCAGCGGGATGGCCAGCCCCAGGGCGTGCGGGCAGGCGATCACCAGCACGGTGGCCACCCGCTCAATCACGCTGACGTTGAACCCCACCGCCACAGTCCACGCCACGGCCGTGACCAGCGCCACGCCCAGGGCCACGTAGAACAGCCAACCCGCGGCTTTATCCGCCAGCACTTGCGTGCGGCTTTTCGAGCGCTGGGCCTCGTCCACCAACCGCATGATCCCGGCCAGCGCGGTCTGGTCGCCGGTGGCGGTGACCTGCACGCGCAGCGAGCCGTCGCCGTTGATCGTCCCGGCGATGACCTTCGCGCCGGGCGTTTTCTTTACCGGCTGCGACTCGCCGGTGATCATGGCTTCGTCGACGTCTGATTCGCCCCCGGTAACCTGCCCGTCGGTGGGCACGCTGGCCCCCGGGCGGACGAGCACCGTATCGCCGGCGCGCAGGCTGCTGACGGCCACGCTTTCGGTTGCACCGTCGGCGCGCACGCGCTCGGCCGTATCCGGCATCAGCCTGGCCAGCGCATCCAGCGCGCCGCTGGCCTGGCGCACGCTGCGCATCTCCAGCCAGTGCCCCAGCAGCATGATAACAATCAGCGTGACCAGTTCCCAGAAGAAGGGCATCTGTCCCGGCAGCGCCAGGGTGGCCAGCGAATACACAAACGCCACCACAATGGCCAGCGAGATGAGCGTCATCATCCCCGGCTGGCGGTTGCGCAATTCCGGCAGCGCCATCTGCAGGAAGGGCACGCCGCCGTACGCAAACACGATCACCGAAAAGACCGGCTCGATCCACTGGATGCCGGGGAAGGCGGGCATGGAGAAACCCAGAAATTGCTGCACCATCTGGCTGTACAGCAGCACCGGAATGGACAGCAGCAGCGAAATCCAAAAGCGCCGGCGGAACATCTGCTCGTGGCCGGTGTGGTCGACGTGTTCCGTGTGCCCGCCGTGACCGGCCGCCTCGTGCGCGTTCTGGTGCGCGTGCTGCATGGCCGCGCTGGCCGCACCCGTCTGCGGGACCTGCTCGTGGCCCATGGCGGCGTGATCGATCTCGGTTTCGGTTTGCGCGTCCTGCGCGTGGTGGTGGTCGACGTCGCGCCCGTGCGTGGCTTTGTCCATCGCCTCGTGCTGCACCGGCTCCGGGCTCTGATCCACGCCGCCCGGTTGGTGATGGTGGTGCTCATGGTTTTCGGCCATGCTTGTGCTCCTTCTCCCCCGACCCTCATACCGATAACACACTACCGGGCGGTGGAAGACCATCGCCCGGTAGACCCTTACCTATTATGAATCATCGCCGGCCAAACCGCAATCAGGGATTTCCCTTAGCTGTGCGCTCCGGCCGCGCTGCGCGCGGCCATCCAGCGGCGAAACGGGCCGCGCCGGAAGGCGATGAACACTCCCGCCGCGACCGCCAGCAGCAGCGCCACGCGCACCAGCATCGGCGGTTGGAGATAGGTGAGCACAAACAGCACCACGATTGCCTCCAGACCCACGCCCAGCGCGTGGTAGCCGTCGGGTACGCGCACGAAGCGCACCGCGCAGGCCACGCCCATGCCAAACACCAGCAGCCAGATCAGCGCGCCCAGCAGTTCTTGACCCGCGAAGGGCAGCCGGCCTTCGGCGCGGGACTGGATGCCGAGGATCATGCCGCGTTCCATCACATAGCCGGTGGTAAAGACCGCGTTAACCAGGCCTTTGGGGGCCTCAAACGGGAAGGCGATGCGGTGGCGCACGATCAGCCGCGAGGTATCCGCGGTCACCGGCTCGACGTACCACAACCAGGTCCACTGCATGGGCAGTTTGTCGGTGGCGGTGGCCATCACCCACTGCCCGGGTTGGTAGTCGTGGATGACCATGTAGTCCATGATGATTCCCTGGCGGTCCTTTTCGGGCGTCTGCCATTCGGGGCGCACCTGGTTGGCGTTGGTGTAGCGGCACTCGCCGCTGGTGGCGCAAAACGTGTTTTCGATGAAGGTGATGGAATAAAACGCGGCGCGCGAATCGCCGATCTGCGCCAGCCAGGGGTAGACCGCCTCGGCCGGAGCCTGGATGGTGACAGCGTGGTTCCAGATCAGGTCGGGATTGGTGACCATCTCATCGCCGGGCAGCGCGCGGGCGGCCTCTTCCGGCGTGGAACCCCAGGTTGGGATGAGAGCGTTGATCCAGCTGAAGCCGATCACGACGACCAGCAGCGCGGCGGCTGCTCCAATGAGGAAACGGTGGAAAGGTTTTTGGGGTTTCATGGTCTTGATTTTGCTTGCAGTTATGTGATAAAAGACAATTAAGCCGGTTTTAGAACACCATCAGATTGGATGCCATCTCTTTGGCCCACGCGCGGATCAGATCCCAGTCGCGCCCGTCGTTGGCAGGGATTTCCTTGAGCGGCTTGATCAGGTTGAACGGAAATCCGAGGTTGGCCGGGTCAAACTTGCCTACAAAAACCGTGGTTTCCACCGGCTTGAACCAGGGGAAACGCACCAGATCTTTGCGCAACTGCTCCTGCGCGTCCATTAGCTCGGATTCTTTGTTGCTCCACGGCCCGAGGGCAAATACCGCCACCTGAAGCTGCGTGAGGGCTTTGCGGTGGCGCGTCAAAAAATTGAGCGCGTCTTTGTGCCAGCGGAACATGTAGAGCGGCGCGCCCAACACCACCGCGCGGTAGCCGTCGAGCGAGCGCACGTCTTTGGCGGCCGAAAAATCCACTTCCAGGCCGTCTTCGCGCAAGGTTTGGGCGATGGCTTCCGCGACTTCGCGCGTGGAACCGTATTTCGTGGCGTACGCCACAAGCACACTGGCAGGCATGCTGTCCTCCTATGCAAATGCGTTTGAAAACCGGGAGAATGATCGTTTAAGTATAACCGCAAACGGTCAGAAACTGCCGTTTTGACGGGGATTGAAAAGCCGGCGTATTTTATTGGCCACCAAAAAAGACCTTACCGCGAAGAAGCGAAGAGCGCGAAGAAAACGCGAAGAAGATTTTAAATCGCTTTTCTTCGCGTTTTCTTCGCGCTCTTCGCTTCTTCGCGGTGAGGTTTTGTGTGGTTATCTACTAAAGAGAATGAGAAGATTTATTCGTACGGAGTGGCGTCCCAGAACTGCGAAAACCGGGCGATGCCTTCGCGGGTGTAGGGGTGCTGGATGCCTTCCTGATACACGGAAAGCGCGGCGGTGACGATATCCGCGCCGGCCAGGGCGCTATCCACAACCTGGTGCGCGTTACGCACCGCGGCCACGATGATTTTGGAGGAAAAGTCGTAATTGTCGCGAATGGTCATGATGTCGGCCAGGAAGCCGCGCGTGTCCTCGCCGTTGGCCTCCTTCCAGCCGATGAAAGGCGAGATGTAGTACGCCCCGGCGCGCATGGCCTGCAGCGCCTGCATGGCCGAAAACACCAGGGTGCAGTTGGCGCGGATGTTCTTGCGCGCCAGGGCTTCGATGGTCTTGAACGCCGGCTCGATGCACTGCAGCTTGATCACAAAGTTGGGAGAAATGGCCGCCAGCTTCTCCGCCTCGGGCAGCATTTCTTCGTGGGTGGTGAAATGTGGGTTGACCTCCACTGAGACGGTTTTATCAGTGCCCTCCACCAGCCGCGCGATCTCGCGGATGGTGGTCAGAAACGGTTTGCCGGAGGCCTGCACGTGGCGCGGGTTGGTGGTGATGCCGTCGATGTTGTACGCATCCAGGGCGTAGGCGATTTCGCTGGTCAGAGCGCTGTCGAGGAAAAATTGCATGGAGGTACCTCTTTGATTACGTAATCATTGGCGGATAAAGGATTGTAGGGGTGAAGCATCCGGTCAGGCGTATGCGAAACAAAAAGGGGCTGGTCTCTCCGGATGCTTCACCCAGGTATTGTCGTTAGACATGCACTGCGGCCGGCATACGTTTGGGTGAAGCATCCGGAAGACGAAGAGGGCTCTCTCCAGGCTTGGCCCGACCGGATGCTTCACCCCTACATTGGGTTAGCATGGTTAAGCATCCAAATCCAATTCCGGCAAACCCACCAGCCGAGCGAAGGCGCGCAGTTCGAGCACGTAGTACCCGTACACCAGCGAAAGGTGATGCTCCAGCCCGGCGCGCATCCAGCGCTCGAAGAACGGCCCCGCGCCGCCAGCCGGGCGCAGCACGCCGGCCGTGCCACTGAACGGCTTTGGCTCGGCCAGCATCTGCCCGCGGCCGTAGACCAGACGCAGCCCGCCGCCGGCCTGGCTGACGCGCGCCAGGGTCACCGCGCCGGCTTTGAGCGGGAAGTCCATCACCAGCGGCAGCTTGCGGTTGGAATGCAGCGCGCCGCGCGCTTCCACACCCGGTTCGGCCATCGAGAGCGGCGCCAGGCCGCAGTGCCACAGCGCCACGCGGTCGCCGGGGGCGTCCAGCGCGACGATATCTGTGCCAAACGCCGGGCTGCCGGAGAGCGCCTGCAGCATCCACTGCGTCAGCGTACCGTTGATGTCGGCCTCGCAACTGCACGGCAGTGGGGCGGGCATCTGGAACCCGTCTGAGAGCAGCGACATGGCCCCGCACGCGGCGCAGCCAAGCTGGGTGAAAAATTCCGGCCAGCAGCGCACTGCCAGCCCATCCAGACCCTGCTCGCGGGCGATTGACCGCAGTGCCAGGAATGCGCTCAGCGTGCCCTCCAGCGGCGCCTGTTCCAGCTCCGCCAGGTTGCTCAGGTGGCCCTCCAGCGCGGCGCGGACGGCGCGCAATTCGGCTGGCGGGATTCTGCGCGCGCGGGCAAATACTTCATCCAAGCCAATGCGCCGGACCCGCACGCCGAACTGAGCCAGTAGCGCGCTTTCGTCCAGGCGGCAGGTGTCCAGGCCGTCCGGGTGCTCGCCCACCACGCCCAGGCAGGCGCCTTGCAGCCCGCGGCGCAGGGCTCCGGCCTTGGCCAGCGCACGCGCCTGGCGCAGCGCGCCCGCGTCGTTTGGGCTGGCGCATACCCACTCGTACTGCCGGCCGCGCAGCGCCAGCGCGTGCCCGGCCAGGGTGACGCCGCACAGCGAGTTGAGCCGCAGCCGCCCGCCGCTCCAGGGTTCGGGCACGGCCCACAGCAGCAACGGCGTGTCGCAGGCCGCGGCCAGCGCGGTCACCAGGGTGCTGTCGGCAAAGGTGGCCTGGAACACCAGCAGCATGTCGGGCGGCTGGCTTTGCAGCGCGCGCGCCGCGGCCTGTGCCTGTTCCAACGATGTGACCGGCTCGGCCGGGCCGTCCAGTATGAAGCCGGCTGCCAGCAGGCTGGCGCGCGCCTGGCGGATCATGTCTTCTGCCAGCGGCACGTCGAAGGTGGTGCGGATGAGGGGGAGAAATGCGATGCGCAGGGGGTGCATGGCCAGCTTTCAGCGCGGCCGGCCCGGTTGGAGGGGGCCGTTTTGCAGGAAGTTTGTTGGATGTGGAACGATGGTTATATTCTATAATCTAGATGCAGGCATGTCAACGCAGGCGCATTCCTGGCACTCCACCCACCTTACAGACCGAATA
>CALDSL010000130.1 GCA_937920255.1 uncultured Anaerolineaceae bacterium
TCCACGCGATGATAAAAGCCGCCACGCCGATGGCGATGCTGATAAATTCGGCGATCACATGGAACAACAGGTAATTGGTGTTGGCGATCACCAATAGTACAGCCGCAACGGCAACCGAGACCAGCGTATATAACCCGATGCGTGTTCGTAATTGCATAATACTCTTTGTTACCTCTGTTTTTTGGTTCGGGGCGGCATCGTCTCCACCCGATTTCTCCCTTTCCGTTTGGCATGGTACAGCGCTTTGTCGGCAAGGTCAAGCAGGCCCTGAATATTTTCGGTCTGGCTGTCCGCTTCGGTGACGCCCAGGCTGACCGTCACCGGCACCGGGCCGGATTTGGTTTCAAACGGCTTGCTCGCGATAGTTTTGCAAATACGCGAAGCGATCCTGACAGCCGTGGAAAGGTTGGTGCGCGGCAGCAGGATCACGTATTCATCGCCGCCATAGCGGCCGAGGATGTCGGTGTGGCGTATGTTCTGGCGACAAAAATCGATGACCATGCGCAGGATGTCGTCGCCCAGCGCGTGGCCGTAGGTATCATTGATCACCTTAAAGTGGTCGATATCCAGCATCATCGCCGCCAGGGGCTGGCGGCTGTTATAGGCTATGCTGAATTCGTCGCGGCCCAGGTCGAAGAAGGCGCGGCGGTTATACTGCCCGGTGAGCGAATCGCGCATGGCAAGCTGCTTGACCTGGTAGTGCAGCATGGCGTTTTCAATCGCCAGTGCGGCGCGGTACGTCAGATCGGTGAAGAAGGCCATATCGCGCTCGTCATATGGCTCGCTGGGCCGGCAGCGGAAGAAGGTCAGTGTGCCCAGCCGGCGGTCCTGAGCGGTCAGCGGCAGGACGATCAGGCTGCACACGCGCAATTCATCCAGCAAAGCATGCATCTCTGGCCGCAGTATGCGCTGGAGGGTTTCACGCTCAGCGTGCAGCAGAACCAGCGGCTCGCCGGTGGTGAAGATCTGGCCCAGCAGGCCGGTGCTCACCGGCTCACGAAACAGGTTGAGCTGCAGGTCCTGGTGTTCCCGGGTCACCGGCTGGTGAAAGTGCGCCGCCACCGGGTTGAGCCAGCGCCCGTCGTCGCTTACCAGCCGGATGATGCAGCCATCGGCCAGGGTTTCGGTGATTTTCCATGCGATCGTGTTCAGAACCGTCTCGTAATCCAGGCCGGCCTGAGTGAAGGATTGCGTCATGGTGGACAGCACTTCGGTGCGCACCACGTTTTCCTGAATTTCATGCTCGCGATGCTTGCGCTGGGTAATGTCCTGGAAGATGACGATCGAACCGCTCTGCGCGCCCTTGCGATCGAGGATGGGCGTGGCGCTGGCGAGCAGATACCGGCGCTGTCCGTCTTCGCGGAAGAGTAGCAGTTCCTGGTCGGTGATGGTTTCACCAAGCACCGAGGAACGCCAGATGATGGTGTCACGGCTTGAAAATGGCGTGCCATCCAACTGGCAGATTTGAAAGCGGAGCAAATCATCCCCGGTTTCTTCTGCCGGCAGTTCCTGGCCCAAAATTTGCTCCGCCATGGGGTTGGCCAGGATGATGCGCCCGCGGTTGTTGGCAACCACGATCCCGCCCGGCGCATTTT
The DNA here is from genome assembly GCA_937920255.1 of uncultured Anaerolineaceae bacterium. Classification (GTDB taxonomy): domain Bacteria; phylum Chloroflexota; class Anaerolineae; order Anaerolineales; family Anaerolineaceae; genus CALDSL01. The sequence continues at coordinate 1,596 of CALDSL010000130.1, forward strand.
CGATGATGGTGCGCAACCGGGCCTGCTCGTTTTCCAGCGCGTTGAGCACATCTTGCAACTGCTGGTTTGTGCGCACCAGCTCGCTGGTGCGCTGCTCCACGCGGGTTTCCAGTTCGGCTTTGGCAAGCTGCAACTCTTTTTCAGCGCGGTCGCGTTCGGTGATATCAAAGGCAGTGATGATCGATGCCGGCTGCCCGTCATATTCCATTTCTCCGGCGGTGATGTCCACCCAGCGTTCCTGCCCGTCTTTGGTGACCAGTTTCAACTCAAACCGGGCCGGCAGGCCGCTGTACCACTGTTTGATCAGGCCGCGCCGCCGCAGCCCGTCCTGATAGGCGGTATGCGCCAGCTTCCAAAATGGGGCGCCAACCAGCTCTTCGGGAGTATAGCCGGTGACATACCGCGCGGCGGTATTGGCGTAGCGGATGGTATCTTCGTGCACGATAAAAATGGCGGCCGAGGTGGTTTCGGCCAGCACCCGCAGGCGCTGCTCGCTGGCGCGCAGTTCGGCTTCCACGCGCATGCGCGCGCCGACTTCCGACTGGAGGTTGGCGTTGATTTCGGCCAGCTCGCGGGTGCGCTCGCGCACGCGTTCTTCCAGCTCATCTTTGGCGCGCTTGCGTTCGAGCGTATAACGAAAAACGCGCTCTAGCACAAACGGGCTGAGCTGCGATTTCACCAGGTAATCGGAAGCGCCGTGCTGCATGGCGGCCAGGTCGACCTCATAATTCCCCTGCCCGGTGAGCAGCACCACCGGCACGCCGGACCCCTGCGCGGACCATTCGCGCATCAATTCCAGGCCGGTGTGATCGCCAAGATAATAATCTACCAGATAAAGGTCGTAATCATACTGCTGGCTGGCTTGCAGCGCGGCGGGGAGATTGGGTACCCAATCGAGGTGATAATGAATATCTTCTGTATTTGCCGGCATATGGCGCAGGTGATCTTTGAGAAGAATATATTCATCTTCGTCATCGTCGACGAGAAGGACACGCATGGTTTTCGGCATGAAGTCGGTCTCTTTATATACCATCAAACAAACGAACCGGAACCTGCTACCACTTGTGTGTATCCCCCACAACCACAGTGCTGCCTGCTTCCGCTTATGTTCATATCTTAAGTATCATTATACCCGTTCTGGGCCGTGACTGGCGCTGTAACCTTCAATCCAATTGCGGACAACCGCCGCCAGGGCGTGGCTGGCGTCAAAATTGGCGGCATGCGCCGCGCCGGGGAGGACTACCAACTTGCCCTCGGGCAGCAGCCGCGCGGCCTCTTCCACCCACCGCTGAGGGGCGATAGTATCATGCTCGCCGCGCACTACCAGAGTGGGGGCGGGCATGCGCGCCAGGCGTTCGCGCACCGGCTCTTGCTGCGCCATGCGCAGCGTGCGGAAGGTGCGCCACAGCCCGGCGGCGAAGTAATCACGCAGCAGTACCGGGATGAGCGTCACCGGCTCGTGCAGCATGTTGCGCGCGCCGCGCCACAGCAGCGCCAGCGCGCCCGGAGCCTGCGGGTCCATGGTTGGGCCGATGAACACCGCCCGCTTCACACGGTCCGGGCGCGCGTGCGCCAGCTCGAGGATGATCTGGCAGCCCATCGAGTTCCCGACCATCACTGCCGCAGGGATGGCGAGCACGTCCATCCAGGCGCTGAGCGCGGCAGCCAGTTCTTGCAGGTTCAGGGCGCGCTCGGGTTTGACGCTGTTGCCATGGCCCGGCAGGTCCGGGGCAAACACGGGGAAATCGGGCGCCAGGGCTTCGGCCAGCGGGATCATATAGGCGCTGGAAACCGACAGCCCGTGCACCAGCACCAGCGGAAGCGAATTCTCTGGCGCGGTGTTGGAGCAGCGCGAAAAGATGCGGTATTCTCCCACCTGATCGCAACGGCGGGTCAGCCGGCTGGGTTTCATGTGTTCGCCTCCGGGCGTAAAAATTCGAGCACGGCGCGGTTGAATAGCTCCGGCTGGTCCCACATGGGGTTGTGCCCCGCGCCTGGGATGACCACAAACTGTGCCTGGGGCAGCGCCTGGCGCAGGCGGTGACCCATTTCCAGCGGCAGCAGGCGGTCGTTCTCGCCCCAAATGATCAAAGTTTCGGCGTGGATTTGCGCCAGCCGGCGGCCGAGCTGGCTGGCGAGCACTTGCAGGCTGGCGCGCGCCAGCGTCAGCGGGCCAGCGCGCAGTGCGTCGCCCATCAGCACCGGGAAGAAGTCGTGCGGCACAGTCGGCAGCGATTCGGCCAGCGCCAGGGTACTGCGCAGAAGAGAACGGCGCAGCGGAACCCCAGCCGAATCCACCAGCACCAGCCGGCGCACGCGCGCGCCGGCCTGGGCGGCCATGTCGGCGGCAATGTAGCCGCCCATCGAATGCCCGATCAGGTTGAACGATGGCAGCCCAAGCTGCTCGAGCCAGTCCAGCAGCAGCGGCGCGGCGTCGGCCAGCCGGAAACGCTGGCCGCGCCCGCGGCCAAACCCGGCCAGGTCGGCGGCGAAAAGCTGGAAATGCTGCGCCAGAAAGCCAGTGTTTTTGCGCCACCAGCGCGTGGAACCGGAAAGGCCGTGCAGCAAAACCAGCGGGCTGCCGCCGCCGGCAGTCTCATAATAGATCCGCGCCGGGCCGGCTTGCGCCACGCGCACATCCGGCGGCGGAAAGCGTCGATTCCTCATGCACCTGATTATGCACCGGAATCGACGCGGGCGGTCCGAAAATGGGGCGTGGGGCTGTTACTTTTTGCCGTTTACATGCTCCAGGGCATTGAGCAGGGTTTGGATGGCCTGGTCGATGCAGTTAATGGTGTCGATGCTCTGCGTGCTGAGCAGATCGCCCAGCCCCGTCTGCCAGGTATGCAGCAATTTTTGCAACTGCTCGGTTTCCGGCTGCAGGCCAACCGGGATGGGACGCGGCTGCGTGAACGCCGCCGGGTAGAAATCGAGCGGCTGGGAATGTTCCGCCAGGGCGTTGCGGGCCGATTCGGCTGTTTCGGGGTCGGGGTCGAGCGCCAGGCCTTGCAAGACGCTCACCGCTTCCTGGTTCAGCCGGCCCATGCGGCTCAACCCGATGGCCACCGCCTGGCGCACCAGGGTGTTGGTGTCGC
>CALDSL010000131.1 GCA_937920255.1 uncultured Anaerolineaceae bacterium
GCCTGCCAGCGCTTCCACGCCAACTCGGCCAGCACCGCGGGGCGACGCAGGCTGTGCGCCGGCGAAACCAGCACCACGTTTTTGCGCTTGCGCGCCAAAATCTGGCGCTCCTCGGCGTTCAGCTCGCCGCACACCAGCGTGGGCTTGCGGATCTGCTGCGCCAGCTCTTCCACGCGCGCGATCTGCGCCTCGCCCTCAGACTTCCACCCGCTGCGCGAAGGCTGGTACCAGCCCACCGCCAGCCGCCCGCGGCCGGCCTGCAAAATCGCGGCCATGGGAATATCCACCACCAGTTGACCCGCGGCGAGCACGTCCAGCGTGGGAATACCCACCACCGGCAGGTGCAGCGCCAGCGCCAGTCCCTTGACTACCGCCAGCCCGATGCGCAGGCTGGTAAATGACCCCGGCCCGAGAGCCACACCCAGCGCCTGCAGCCCTTCGGGACGGATGCCGGTGCTCTTGAACAGCGTATCCAGCGCGGGAGCCACCTCCACGGTGTGGTGGCTGTGCGTGCGCCACACGGTCTCATTTAATACCTGGGCGCCATCGTAAAGAGCCAGCCCCACCCACTGCGTTGATGTATCCACCGCCAGCAGCATATTCTCAGCCTCCAAATACCCGGCGGCGGAACTGCGACAGCAATTGCTCGCTGCGCGCGCCTCGCACGCTGAACACCATCCCGCGCTGCTCGTCGGCAATATAACGCATTTTCACCCACAGGCAGGCTTTGGGCAGAACTGCCTCAATGCGCTCAGCCCATTCCACCACCAGCACGCCGTTTTCCAGCATGGAGTCGATGTCCATGTCCTCGGCTTCCGAGGCATCCGCCATGCGATAGGCGTCCATGTGGTACATGTTCACCCCATCCGAGCGGCGGTAAATGTTGACCAGCACAAACGTCGGGCTGGACACCGCGTCGAGCGTGCCCCAGCCCTGAGCGATGCCCTGCATCAGGGTGGTTTTCCCCGCGCCCAGGTCGCCCGAAAGGCACAGCACATCGCCCTTCTGCAGCAGCGCGCCCAGCTTCATCCCCAGGCGGCGCGTCTGCTCGGGGCTGCGGCTGAAGAAATCCAGCGTCTGGGCGTCAAGGATTGGCATGTTGAAAATTATACACCATGCCGGCCAGCAGCCGGGCGATTTCGCGGCTGGCAGATGGCCGCGCCAGGGCGCGGCTGGCGGCTGCCACGCGCTCGCGCTCGGCCGGGTCCAGCACCCAGCGGGCAATGACGCCGGCGGCTTCGCGCGGCTCGGGCGCCCAGCTTCCCGCGCCTTCGTCCACCACGTAGGTCACATTGCCGTCTTCCTGGCCGGGCATCTTGCTATACAGCACAATCGGCAGCCCGGCGATAAACGCCTCGCTGATCGTCCCCGGCCCGGCCTTGGTCACCAGAATATCGGCGGCGGCCATAAGTTCGGGCATGTTGCGCACAAAGCCGTAGACGTGCACTGGCGTCTTCCAGCGCCGGTTTTCCAGCTTTTGCTGCAGCTTGCGGTTGCGCCCGGCCACCACTGCCAGCGACAGCGGCAGGCCGCGCTCGTCCACCGCGGAGCAGATACCCTCCAGCGGGCCCATGCCCTCGCCGCCGCCCACCAGCAGCGCCACCGGACGGTCCTGCGGCCAGCCGAGCCGCGCGCGCAGTTCGGCCTTATCGCCGCGGAAGCTGGCGAAACGCTCGGCCACCGGCATGCCGACCACGCGCAGCCGGCGCGGGTCCAGCCCCAGCCGCAGACCGCGCTCGCGCGCCGCCTCGGTCGGCACGATCACCAGATCGGCGCGGCGGTCGTACCAGAAGGCGTGGGTGGTGACCATGTCTGTCACCACGCTGGCAAAGGGGATCTTGGGGTTGCCAAGCGCCTCGCGCTCTTTGAGCGTCTTTAGAAACGGCGCGTTGGAAAGCTGGTGTACCGAAACCAGCAGATCGCAGGGATGCTCCACCACCAGACGGTTGATCGAGCGGCGAATGTACGGCCACACCATCTCGGTCATCACCTGCGCGCGGCGCGGCCCATTGGAGGCGCGATAGCCTAGCCCCCACATTTCGGGCATGCGCGACAGGGTGGGGTAAATATCCGGGGCCAGCGCAAACGGCGGCGGCGCGTACTGGCGGAAGATATCCACCATCTTGGTGCGGAAACCGCCTGGGAACTCCAGATCAAGCGCCTCAATGATGGCTTCACATGCGCTGCGGTGCCCCCCACCGGTATCTGAAAACAGGAAGACGATTTTTGGGGGTTCAGCTTTCGGGTGTGGGGGCATCAGAACCTCGTTGGACCACCGCCTTGAGCCGCCGCGCCAGCTCACGGCGCGTCAGCATTACGCGGTGCTGGCAGCGGGTGCACTCCAGACCGATATCCGCGCCCATGCGCACCACTTTCCATTCATAGCCACCGCAGGGGTGGGGTTTGCGCAGGCGCAGCACGTCGTTCACGTCAAATTCGGGTAACACGGTCAGATTATACCACCCATGATATAATCATCTGACGTACCCGCGCAAGGCGGGAGACCTGTTTTCCCCGTACCCAACCTTAAAGGTGGCTGCATGTTCGACTTCGATATCCCCACAATCATAACCCGCATTCTCATCCTCATCATCGCCTTTTCGGTGCACGAATTTTCGCACGCCAAGGTGGCGGATATGTTTGGTGATAATACCCCGCGCGCCAACGGCCGGCTGACCCTCAACCCGCTGCGCCACCTCGACCCGATGGGCTCGCTCATGCTGCTGTTCGCCGGGTTCGGGTGGGCGCGCCCGGTGCCGGTCAACCCCTACGCGCTGGGGCGCGCCGCGCCATCGGCCATGATGTGGGTTTCGCTGGCTGGGCCAATGTCCAATTTCCTCTTGGCCATTTTTGGCGCCGTCGTGCTGCGCGCCGGCATTCTGCCCGCCACGCTCGGCGGAGCGGAGAGCCTGCTGCCCACTCCGCAGGGCTTCATGCTCGAGTTTGTGTGGATCAACCTGGCGCTGATGCTCTTCAATCTCATCCCACTCGCCCCACTGGACGGCGAAAAGATCGCCGCCTACTTTGCACCGCCTTCCATCGCCCGCGTTCTGGAAACCATCAGCCCGTACGGGCCGGTTATTTTACTGGCGCTGGTGTTTATCGGCCCGCGCTTTGGGCTGAACTTTTTCGGCATCATTATCGGCGAACCGCTGCGAAATCTATTCTATCTCCTGGTGGGAGGGTTCTGATGACAACACAAATCACTGTTCTGGGCCTGGGAAAGATCGGCATGTCGATCGGGCTGGCGCTCGCCAGCCAAAAAAGCAGCCTGCTGCGGCTGGGTAACGACCGCGACCTGAGCCTGATGCGCCACGCCGAAAAGATCGGCGCGTTCGATAAAACCGACGTCAACCTGCACAGCGCGGTCGAGAACGCCGGAGTGGTGGTGCTGGATCTGCCGGTGGACGAGATCGAAGAGACACTCGAGATCATCGCCGAAGACCTGCGCCCTGGCGCGGTGGTGGTGGACACCTCCCCGGTCAAAGTAGCGGTGGCCGAGATCGCCGCGCGCATTCTGGGGCCGGAGCGCTACTTCGTTACCCTCACCCCGTCGATCAACCCGGCCTACCTGGAAGAGATCAGCACCGGGCTGGATGCCGCGCACGCCGACCTGTTCAAAAACAGCATGATGACCATCACCAGCACGCCGGGCACCCACCCGGGCGCCATAGAGCTGGCCACCGACCTCGCGGCGCTGCTGGGCGGCAAGGCCTTCTTCGTCGACCCGATGGAATCGGACGGTCTGCTGGCCGCCAGCCACACCCTGCCTGCCCTGCTGGCCGCGGCGCTGGTGCACACCGCCACCGATCAGCCCGGCTGGGTGGAAGGCCGCAAGCTGGCCGGGCAGGAGTTCTTCCTGACCACCCGCCCGGTGGAACACCTGGACGAGAGCAAGCAGCTTGGCCAGAGCGCGTTGATGAACCGCGAGAACGTGCTGCGCGTGATCGACACGCTGGTCAATTCGCTGGAAGATCTGCGCGACATGATCGACCGGCAAGACGCGGAGGCCCTGAGCGAGTACCTGGCGCAGGCGCGCGACAACCGCGCCCAGTGGATCCGGCAGCGCATGTCCGCCAATTGGGACGCCGGCGGCCCTTCGGCGATGCAGTCGGTGCCCTCGGCCGGCGAAATGCTGGGCAAACTGGTGGGCATACGCCCCAAAAAAGAAGGTGACCGGCGGCGCTAGGCCCCACCATGCCGTATTTCTGCTATATTGTGGAATGTGCTGACGGCACGTTTTATACCGGCTGGACCACCGACCCGACCCGGCGTGAGAAACAGCATAACGCCGGGCGCGGCGCGCGCTACACCCGCGTGCACCGTCCGGTGCGGCTGGTGTACGTGGAACCGCAGCCAGATATGGTGACGGCCATGAAGCGGGAGCGCGCCATCAAAGGGCTGACACGGGCGCAAAAGCAGGCGTTGATTGAAAGGGCCAGGGGAGGATAATTCACCATGCAACACTACCGTTCCATCGGGCCCGGGCGGGTCAACCTGCTGGGCGAGCACGTAGATTATAACGATGGGCCGGTGCTGCCGGCCGCCATCGACCGCCAGGTGACCGTGGACGCCTCGCCCTCCGAGGACGGCCTGGTGCACCTGACCGCGCTGGATTTTGGCCAGGAAGTCACCTTTGCGCTGCGCGATCTGGAACGCAAGCGCGCCGCCGACGGCAGCTCGCTGCCAGATTGGGCGCTCTACCCGGCTGGGGTGGCCTGGTCAGCGCAGCAGTCGGGGCTGGTGGTGACGCCCATTCGCGCGTCGTTCCGTTCGGATATCCCCATCGGCTCCGGGTTGAGCTCGTCGGCCGGCGTGGAGGTGGCCTTCGCCGCGCTGTGGCGGCTGCTCGGCGGCTGGGACCTGGACGGCGTGGCCCTGGCGCAGCTCGGCCAGCGCGCCGAGGTGGGCTATGTGGGCGTCAATTCCGGGCTGATGGACCAGTTCGCCAGCGCCAACGGGGTGGAAGGCTCGGCGCTGTACTTTGACACGCGCAGCCTGGAATGGCGCGCCGTGCCGCTGCCCGCGCGCACCGCCATCGTCATCGCCGATTCGACCATGCGCCGTACGCTCACCAGTTCGGCCTACAACCAGCGCCACGCCGAGTGCCTGGAAGCGGTGCGCATCCTGCAAGAGCACCGGCCGGGCATCCGCTCGCTGCGCGACGTGACCCCGCAGGAATTCGCCGAACTGGCCGATCACCTGCCCGAAACAGTGCGCAAGCGCGCCCGGCACGTGGTGGAGGAAATCGCGCGGGTGGAAGTGGCCACGCGCCTGCTCGAAGCCGGCGACGCCGAAGGCTTTGGCCAGCTGATGCTGGCCGGGCACGCCTCACTGCGCGACCTGTACGAGGTCAGCATCCCCGAGCTGGACACGCTGGTGGAAATCGCCGCGCGGCTGCCCGGCTGCCTGGGCGCGCGCCTCACCGGGGCCGGCTTCGGCGGCTGCACCGTCAACCTGGTGCAGGAAGAAGCCGCCGGCGCGTTTATCGACGCCCTGAAGGCCGGTTACTTTGAATCCACCGGCCGCGACGCGCCCGTCTATCTCTGCCGCGCCAGCCAGGGCGCGCGTGCATTTGAAGATTAAAAAAGCATCACGAATTTCACGAACCCACAGGGCGAAGTAGGCCGAATAAAAACGAATAATTCTTAAGGTTTTATTCGTGTAATTTGTGCCATTCGATCCATTCGTGATTTCAATTTTCATGAACTTAAATCACGAATGGATCGAATGGCACGAATGCCACGAATAAAACCTTAAAAATATTCGGTTTTTTTCGTCCAATTCGTACTATTCGTGATGCTTTTTTCTTCCGTCAATCCGTAAATACAGGCAAATGGCCCAATGACACGATCTGGGTCCACTTCGCGCGCTCGCCTTCGGTGAAGATGGCCGCCTCGCGCACTACCGCCGCCCCGGCCTTCTGCATCAACAGGCGCATGCCCTGCAGGGTCGAACCGGTGCTGATGACATCATCCACGATGATGACCTTCTTGCC